>JAJZDR010000024.1 GCA_021805885.1 bacterium
TAACATATAAATTATTTGACAATATATGATATAATTAATAAGCTTATGATAGAACCTCAGCCTACCCAAAAATCAATACAAAAGCTGTTGACTCTTGCTCTAGATAAAGGTTATCTATTAGAATCTGATGTTTTGAGCGAAATCCCATATATTGAAAATAATATTGATAATATTGATCTACTTTTTATTGAGTTAGCAAAACAAAACTTAGAAATTATTTATGAAGAAGATGATTATGAGGATAAATCAAAAAAACCCGCAGTAGTTAAAAAAGAGGATATAACCCTTGAGGATAAGATTAAGATATTAAAAACTATACAATCTAATATTGATTCAGATCCAATAAGAGCATATCTTCAAGAAATAGGTAAAATCCCTCTTTTAACAGGAAAAGAGGAAGTCACTTTAGCGAAAAGGATAAAAAGTGGAGATAAAGAAGCTACGGAATATTTAACAACAGCGAATTTAAGATTAGTTGTGTCAATTGCTAAAAAATATTATAAAGGTGGAAGTTTAAGTTTGCTTGATTTAATTCAGGAAGGTAATATAGGATTAATGAGAGCTGTTGATAAATTTGACTATACAAGAGGTTATAAATTTTCAACTTATGCAACTTGGTGGATAAGACAAGCAATAACAAGAGCAATAGCCGATCAAGAAAGAACAATCAGAATACCTGTACATATGATTGAAACTATACATCAACTTCAAAAAGTTAGAAGTACACTATCAATGAAACTACAACGATCCCCTTCATCCCAGGAATTAGCAAAAGAAATGGGTAAAACCGTTGATCAAGTTGAAGAAATTATAAAAATATCTCAATACCCTACTTCACTATCAACACCAGTAGGAGATGATGGTTCTGGATCAAGTACTATAGCTGATTTTATTGCAGATGAGGATAACCCACAACCTGAGGCAGTAGCATCAAAAGATTTTCTAAAAAATCAAATTAGTGATGTTTTGTCAGGGTTATCTGATAGAGAGAGAAAAGTTATAGAACTAAGATTTGGTCTTCAAGATGGTGTTGCAAGAACTCTCGAAGAGGTTGGTAGAGAATTTAAAGTAACAAGAGAGAGAATCAGACAAATTGAATCTAAAGCATTAAAAAAATTAAACACTAAAGAAGTTAGACAGATCCTTCAAGATTATATATAAAAAAATAACTCTAAAAACCCTGATATTAAAAATTTTTAAGAATATGTAGTATAATCACTTGATTATTTAACAATTCATTATGGAAGTTCTAATAACAGAATACTCTCAATTTCCTGAAGAAGTTATTGTAGATCCTATGGTTGCATACTTAGAGGAAGTATATACTATACCTATGCTTACAAAAGATGATGAGATAATATTAGGACAAAGGATAGAAAAAGGAGATATTAAGGCAGAAGAAGAATTAACAACTGCCAATTTAAGACTAGTTATATACTATGCAAAAAAAGTATATAGACAAGGAGGGCCAGATTTACTTGACTTAATTCAAGAAGGTAATTTGGGACTTATAAAAGCTGCAAAAAAGTTTGATTATACAAAAGGTTATAAATTTTCAACTTATGCAACTTGGTGGATCAAGCATTTTCTTGGAAGAGCAGGACCACAATCTAGAACTGTTACTATTCCTCATAATGTCATCATCTACAACAAAAGGATAGGAGGATTAAGAAATGTTCTATCTCAGAATCTCCAAAGAGAACCAAAGCCAGAAGAGATAGGAGAAGAAATAGGAAAATCTATGCATGAAGTTGAAGAAATTATAATGATGTCTAAAAGTCCACTTTCATTATCAACACCTATAAGAGGTAGTGATGAGTTAGAAGCTACAACTATAGCTGAATTTATTGTAGCAAAAAATGATATACCTCCTGATGAAATAGCTGTACAAGATTTTCTAAAAGAGGAAATCCACCTTTTATTATCAAAATTATCAGACAGAGAAAGAACAATAATAGAGTTGAGATTCGGTTTCTATGACGGGAATATAAGAACATTAGAGGAAATAGGAAAGCTGTTTCAACTAACTAAAGAAAGGATAAGACAGATTGAATGCAAAGTATTAAAAGAATTAAAAACACAAGAAGTCTTACAAATATTACATGATTATCTATAACAATATGGAAGCTTTTAGAGAAGAAGGTGAAGATACTGAATTTGAAGATTATTTGAATAATGAACCTGAGTTAGATCCTGTAAAGATTTATTTACAAGAAATTAGTCAGTTTCCACTTTTAACTAAAAATGACGAAAGAAGATTAGGGGAGAGAATAAAATATGGTAACCAAGAAGAGATTAATATGGCTAAAAAGGCTTTGTCTGAATCTAATTTACGATTGGTTGTATCAATTGCAAAAAAATATCATACAGACAACCTAGAAATTCTTGACTTAATTCAAGAAGGTAATATGGGATTAATGACTGCTGTAGAAAAATTTGATTATGCTCTTGGATTCAAGTTCTCAACTTATGCTACATGGTGGATTAAACAATCTATAACTAGAGCTATAGCAGATAAAGACAGAACAATAAGAATACCATCACATGGTATAGAAAAAATCAAAAAGATAAATAAAGTTGAAAATTGTTTAACCTCTGCTTTAGATAGGCCTCCATTAGAGGATGAAATAGGTGAAGAAATGGGTATGTTGGAGAGTAAAATTAAAGAACTTTATACAGTATCCAGACGTATCATATCCTTATCTAAACCAATTGGTAATGATAGTGAATCTGATACTACATTAGGTGATTTTCTTAAAGATGAACAAACAGAACCTCCTGATATTAGTGCTCTAAAATTAGTTTTAAAATCTGAGCTCTCTGATGTATTATCTACATTATCAGAAAATGAAATTATTATACTAACTATGAGGCTAGGATTAAATGATGGTCATGAAAAAACATTAAGAGAAGTTGCAGATAAATTTGGTATCTCTAGAGAAAGGGTTAGGAGCATTGAGTTAAATGCTTTGAGAAAATTAAAAACTCCACAAGTAAAGGCATTATTAAAATCAATGGTTCAATAGAATAAACTTTATTTACAAATATATCCTTATCCACTACTATAATAATAGACAAATACATATGAAATATGGTATATACAGATAGTTTAAAATATTATAGGACAATATGGGACAATTATCTTTGTTTTTAATACAATCTGGTGTCAACCAAAATGCGCTATATATATTACTAGCAATACCTGTAGTAGCTCTATTTATAGTATTTATAAGACAAATAATAGGATTCGAGACATTTAATCTATATATAACTATATTATCAATAATAGCCTTTTTTTCAACAGGATTATTATATGGAATATTCTTTGTTTTATATATACTGATTTTTGAAATTATATTAAAATATTTAATCAAAAATTTCACACTGCATCACACAGCCAAAGAAGCCTTAACTATATCTTTTATATCATTTGCAATAATAGCATCCTTGTATAGTGCACATGCAATATTTAATTATCATCATGAAATTTCGATATATGCGATATTAATACTAATGTTACTTGGAGAATCTTTGTCTACAATGAAAATCAAAAAAGGAGAGAGGCACGGTAATTATATATATCTGCAAACTGTCATTATTGGACTTTTGATATATATAATAGTTGGATCTCCCGATTTTAGAATTACAATTATAAAATACCCAATTTTATCACTTATTGCAATAATATTTGATATTTATATTGGGAGAGTAACCTCTTTAAGATTAACAGAGTTGTTCAGATTTAGAAAATTAATAAAAGACTAACATGCTAGGGATATCAAAGGAAAAATCAAGAGGACTTTTAGGTATGAATGCCAGAAATTTGCTCTTCATAGATAAAAAAGCTACAGTTATATCTAATTCAAAAATAAGATCAAAAAAAAGACTTAAAGATTTTAATATTCCTGTGTCAAAAACTATTGCAACAATTAAAAATTTAGAAGAATTTGAAAACTTCGATTTTTCTAATCTACCTCTTAGTTTTGTACTAAAACCTAATAGGGGGTTAGGAGGAGAAGGCATAATTATTGTATATGGTAAAAAGAAAAAAAAGTATGATGAAGAAGATTCTTGGATTATGCCTAATAAAGAGGTTATAACATTAACAAAATTGAAAAGCCATATTCTAGACATTCTAAATGGTAATTTTTCTATAAATCCTGGAAATGATATTGCTCTTTTTGAAGAAAGAATAAAGGTTATCTCATTGTTCTCAAAATTTACAAGGCAAGGATTACCTGATATAAGAATTATAGTGTATAGAAATATTCCAATAATGGCTGAATGTAGAATACCCACAATAGAATCGAAAGGTAAGGCTAATTTACATTCTGGAGGGGTTGGAGTTGGAATAGACATTGCCAATGGAATAACTACTAATGCTATATTGAAAGATTCTTCTATAGAAGTTCACCCAGATACGGGTGAAAGACTTGGTGGTATAAAGATACCTTATTGGAACAAAATATTAGAAATGTCTATACTTTCATCTATAGCAATAAATGCTAAATTCCTTGGAGTTGATATTGCTATAGATAAGAATAATGGACCATTGATATTAGAAGTAAATGCAAGACCTGGATTAGCTATTCAAATTGCAAATACTGATGGGTTAAAAGAAAGACTTTTATCAGTATCAAAAATTAAAACAAAAAACCCTCAATCTTCAATAAGAATTGCTAAAGAAATATTTGGAGGAGAAATAGAAGAAGAGGTTTCAGAAATTACAGGAAAGATAATAATAGGCAAAAAAGTAAAAGTACTAATAGGTAATATGAAAACTCCTGCAGAAGCAAAAATAGATAGCGGAGCATACCGATCTTCAATATCTGAGGATATTGCAAAAGAAATAGGATACAATAAGGTGTTAGAAAAATTTAATGAAATAAACATACCTTTAAACTTAAATATAGGGAATATCAATATTAAAGAGGAAGAACTTAGAAAACAGTACAAGATGAATTTAAAATCTATTAGATCTGCAAACGGCTTTTCAATAAGACCTGTAATATCTACATCATTGGAATTTTGTGATACAAATATAAATATAGAAACTGAATTTACTATTGCTCAAAGATCATATATGAGGTACCCTATAATTATAGGTAGGAGAGATCTTTCAAATTTTTTATTAGATGTAACAAGATGAGAATAGGTATTTTAACTTCCATTCCAAGTTTCGAAAATAACGAAAATCTACTTTTTATTAAAGCTGGGGAGAAATTTGGGCATACAGTAGAAATTATAGATATCAGAAAAGTAACTCTAAATATTTCTGAATTCACATATAATAGAAAATCACTAAAATTTTTTGATTATATAATCTACAGAGCAATAAATGATATAAAGAAAGCGGTAACAATATCACAATATTTAGATGATTTTAAAGTAAAATATTTTGATAATAATATGCTTTATACAAAATATGCTATTAATAAGCTATATGACAGTTATGTTATTCAAAAATCTGGGTTACCTTATCCAAAAACATATGAATACAGTGATAATATAGATATAAAATATCCGGTAATAGCAAAAAAAATAAATTCAATGCAGGGTAAGGGAGTTTTTATGGTTAAAAATAAAGATGATCTCAAGGAACTATTATCCTCTGATTTAAGTCACCATTATATAATACAAGAATATATCCCCTACACTAAGGATTTAAGGGTTTTTATAATAGGAAATAAAGAATTTGCCATGGAAAGAATACCTAAGAAAGGCCAGTTTAAAGCTAATTATCATATGGGTGCAACAGTTAAAAGAATTGACCTTTCAAAAAAAATAATTGATCTAGCTCATTCTGCAGCAGACATTCTAAATGCTAAAATTGCTGGAGTAGATATACTTTTAGAAAATGATCTAGCCTACATCCTTGAAGTAAATAGAACACCTGGAATTTCAGGAATATCAAAAGCTGTAGATAAGAATATAGCAGAAGATATATTAGAATACTGTCTTAATGGAGAAAAAGATTAAAAATAAAAAACGTACAAAAGAAATAGTATATGGGCTATTGCTATTTATAATAGCATTTCTTATAACAACTAATTTTCTTATAACACCAAAGAATGCAAATGGCAATATTATCTCTCTCAATGTATATATTGTTATAACAGAAATATTCTTTATATTATTCTTTTTTATAACTTTTTTTGTTTATCTAATAAAACCAAATACTAAAAATTTAATAAAGAACTCAATAATCATTCCGCTAACAATATCCATAATGATATTATTAAGGGTTTTTGGTGAATTAGACATACTGATGATATTTGCTATACCTATAACAGCAATAATACTTTATTTTTTAATAAGTATTATATAGTAATATAACTCCACATATTTGATATAATACTTTTTATGAAGACAAATAAAGTAACGAGAATAGAATTGAGTATAGATACAAAATGTCTAGTAACAACTTCATGGCCATATGTAAATGGAGCTCCTCACGTAGGACATATAGCAGGGTGCTATTTACCTGCAGATATATTTAACAGATATTTAAGACTTAAAGGTCAAGATACAATATTTGTATCTGGAGGAGATATGCATGGAGCCCCTGTACAAATACAGGCAGAAAGTGAAAATAAAAATCCAAAAGATTATGCAAATGAATCCAACAAAATTTGGGATAAGACACTAAAATTATTTAAAATAGATTATGATTTGTGGACTAGTACAGAAACTAAAAACCACAAAGATACAGTACAAGAAATATTCCTTAATTTATATAAAAAAGGATATATAAAAAAAGGTTTAGAAAAACAACCTTTTTGTTTGAATGATAAAAGGTTTATCCCAGATAGATATGTACTTGGTACATGTCCTAATTGTGGCAAGAAAAATATAAGAGTTGGTGAAAGCTGTGAGAATTGTAATTCCTTCATAACATTTGAAGACATAAAAGATCCAAGATGTAAGATATGTGGAGAAACTCCAGAGCTTAGAGAAACTGAAAATTTTTTCTTTAAACTTGGTAATTTTGAAGAGAAAATAAAAAAATATATAAACGGTAATCACCAATTTAGAAAAAATACTATAGATTTCTCTTTAGCATACATGAAAGATGGACTATCTGATAGATCAATAACAAGAGATTTAAATTATGGTATACCTGTACCTTTAAAGGGATACGAAAATAAGGTTATATATGTATGGTTTGAAGCAGTAATAGGATATTTATCTGCTACAAAAGAATATAAAAAAGATTCTTGGAAAGATTATTTTTCTAAAAACTCAAAATCTGGATCCAGATCCATATATTTCATGGCTAAAGATAATATAGTATTCCATACTATTATATGGCCCGCAATCCTTATGGGATATAATGATGAATTGTTATTACCAAGTAATATAGTAGCTAATGAATATGTTCTTTTGGAGGGAGAAAAAATGTCAAAAAGTAACAATCATATCCTACCAGCAGAATATCTGGTTTCTAAATATGGATCAGATCAAAGCAGATTTTATCTAACATTGAATATGCCAGAAAATAAAGATTTGAATTTTACATGGAAGGAATTTATAACATCAGTAAACTCTGATCTTTCTTCAAATATAGGTAATTATATCAATAGAACACTGACTTTTTTGTATAAAAATTTTCATGGAGAAACTATTGAATCACATAAAATAGATGATGAGCAATATATAGAAGATACAATCGATAAAATTTCTGTAAATATAGAATCTTTT
>JAJZDR010000086.1 GCA_021805885.1 bacterium
TTTCAACATTTAAAGTTATCTCCCCAGCAGTTGTTTTAAACAATAATCCCTTAGCTTCTATATAATCACCTAAATCAAAAAGTTCTAATAAATCATAGTCATTGGTATTTTTTAAAGATAGAAAAAGTTGTATTTTTGAGCTATCATCTTCAATATCAAAAAAAGATATTTTACCATGAGATCTTACTCCCACAACTCTACCAGTAAGATATATTGATTTATTTTCAAATTTTAAAAAACTATCCAAAGCTTCTTTGTTGGTGTAGTCTTTCTTAGATTTTATTGGATAAGGATCTATACCTTTATCTTTTAAAAGTTTAAGTTTGTCTAATCTTTGTTGTCTCAACTCATCAAATGTTGCCATGTACAGAGATTTTATCTTATTTAAAAGGTTTTATCAAACTTTAAGAATATAATAATTTAAGATGGTTCATTCCTCTTTATAATATATAAATGATATAATAATTGTGTAATGCAAAGATATTCAAAATTATTTGGAAAAACTAATAAAGAAGCAAAAGAATTTGATTCCATAAATGCAACTCTCCTTCAGAAAGCTGGTTTTATAAATCAGGAAATGGCTGGCGTCTATACATATTTACCTCTAGGACTTAGAGTAATATCAAAGATAGAAAATATAATAAGAGAGGAGATGGATAAGATTTCCAATGAAATTTTAATGCCATCTATATCTCCTATGGATATATGGAAAATAACTGGGAGATTAGATAGCTTTGATGTCATTTTTAAAGCTTTGGGAGGAAACAAATTATCAAAAGAAGAAAATAACAATGAATATATTCTAAATCCTTCTCATGAAGAAATAGTTACACCTCTAGCTAAAAAATATAATTCCAGTTATAAAGACCTTCCATTCGCTATATACCAAATACAAACAAAGTTTAGAAATGAAAAGAGACCTAAATCTGGACTCTTACGTGGAAGAGAATTTATTATGAAAGATTTATATAGTTTTCACCAGAATAAAGAAGATTTGCAGAAATATTTTGATGGTATGAAAGAATACTATTGGAACATTTTTAAAAAATTAGAACTTGAAAAAGATACTGTAGAAGTTTTAGCGTCAGGAGGTGATTTTACAAAAAATTACTCCACAGAGTTTCAAGTTAGATGTAGTACTGGAGAAGATAGTATTTATTATGATTCCAAAAACAATATTTACTATAATGAAGAAATTGTACCAAAAGATCTAAAGACCTCTATTAAATCAGAAAAAGCTTCTGAAGTAGCAAACATTTTTCAAATTGATACAAAATATTCTAAACCATTTGGTTACTTATTTAGAGATGAAAATAATCAGGATAAAGAGGTCTATATGGGATGTTATGGCATAGGAATAAGTAGGTTAATGGGAATAATTGTAGAGAAATTCAATGATGATAATGGTATTATCTGGCCAACTTCAGTAGCCCCATATGATGTTCATATCATAAATGTTAACAATGAAAATATTGATACAGTAACAAAGATAACAGACAAACTAGAGAAAGATGGGAAGAGTGTTTTATTTGATGATAGAGAAAATCTTACTATTGGAGAGAAACT
Organism: bacterium; assembly: GCA_021805885.1. Next base: position 1,567 of record JAJZDR010000086.1, read on the forward strand.
GCAAGATGCTGATCTAATAGGAATCCCTCTAAGAATTCTAATTACTAAAAGAAGTATTGAGGCTGGGGGAGCGGAGATAAAAAAAAGAAATGAAGATAAAGTTAATATATTGCCTATAGATAAAATTAAATATTAAAATGGAAACTGTAGAGAGCATAAGACAAAATTTGATTTTTACAGAAGGGGCTCAAAGAAGAAAAGAAGCTAGTAAGATAGCTAATGAAGCAAAAAAATCGCGCAAAAGAGCAGATCAGGCTTACGAAGAATTAGACCTAGATGAAAGAACATTATTATCTATGTGGTTAATGGAAGAGAATCTTTTAACATGGGATGAAATTGCTTTAAGATATTCTAAAATAATAGGAACAGTTTTAGAAAGTGGTAGGTGTGATGAAATACTATTCTTTGAACTTCAAAGATTAGGTTTTGATGGTGAACATACATGGCAAGAAGTATTTCACGAGATGGAAGATAGAATAGAAAAAGATGGTTTATTCCATACAATAGACAAATAATGAACTAGAGATCTATATCCATATTATTAATTTTTAAAAATGCTTTTTTCATTAGTATTAAAATAATTAGTCCTGATATTATTACCATTAAGATTAAAGATACTAAAACCCCATATTTATATAATATATATAGTAGAAATGCTATATAGAATATACTCAAAAATGTAGCAAACAATGCTGATGGCGTAGTAGACAAATCCTGTAGGCTCCTATTTTTAAAATTAGGAGAGATAGTACCCAAAGATAAGAATATTACACTAATAGTTAAAAATGTTATTATTGTAAATATTATAAAATAGTAAAAATAGTTTCCCTTGAAATTGAGAAAAAATTGAAAAATTAAATATAAAATCAGAGTTTGTACAAACATAAATATCACTGATGCTATGAATTTATATTTTAAAATTACACTTCTTTTTATGGGTGCTTGGAATATTACCCAACCTCCTTTTTTCTCCAAAGATAGTGATGGAAAGATAAAATATAACGATAACAATGTTAATATATAAGCAAAACTTCCAAGAATTAATACATAAAATAGGCTGTAGTATTTTGAAGATATATTAGCATTACCTATACTTATTATCAAAACTATAAATATCGCTAAAAGAAAAAATATTGATAAAGAGTTAATCAAATTTCTCTCTTGTTTAAAAAAATTATTTAGCTCTTTATTTAGAATAAAGTTTTTAAAATATTTAGTATTTTTATCAGATTTTATCTGAGTTGATAGTTTAAAAACAACTTTTTTTGAAAGAAAAGTAAAAATAAAATATAAAATTATTATCTCAAAAATTAGAATTACAAGTTGTGAATAATCTCTAAAACTTAATATATTAGATATAAGACTTGACGGTAGAAAACTAAAAGGCTTGGACTGCATCATTATATTTGTAAATGAAGCAACATTTTTTGATTTAGAAAGTAACTCTAGATTTGGAATACTTCTTAAAGCTAAAAGGAAAGATAGTAAAAGTATAACTACCAAGGAAATATTTGTCTTTATACTAGCCCGAAGTTGAGGGAATATTTGATTAGTAATCATAACCCATATAGCATCAAATAAAGTAACAAATATTGATGAAAGGATAAAAAGTATTATTACCAAAATTAGAAAGGGGAGGGTAAAAAATTGTATGTTATATATGTAAATGTATGTGAATATTATTGGAGATGAAAAAAGAGATATTATTAGTATATTTGTAAAAAATATATGAGCCATTTTTGATATTATTACGTCTCCTTTAGAAACAGGAAATGTTAAAATATAGCTTTCAAAAGGGTTTATCAAAAAAGTTTTAAAAAGCAACGCACAAGATGATATAAGCGAGAATATAAATATAAAAAACAATGAATCTGATATTATTGCATTTACAACATCAATATTAACGTTATGTTGTTTTAATATAGTAAGTAAGAAGAAATAAAGTACAAACTCTATTAGTAGTAAAGATATTACTGCAAGAAAAAACAGGAAAATTACGATCTTCCTTGCAATATTCTTCTCTTTAAAATATTTTGAGTTTGCAAGTAGGGCATACTTGATGAAATATTTACTCTTCATATATCATATGTCTCATATATCATATGTCAGTTTTAAAAAGACATCTTCTAAATTATTTTTCTTAGTTTCACTTTTTAATTCATCTATAGTACCCTCATCAATGATCTTTCCCTGATTGATTATTCCAATCCTTGTACAAATTTTGGAAGCTATATCTAGTGAGTGCGTGGATAAGAATACAATACCCTTATTTTTTGCAAACTCTTCTAATATAGCTTGAAATTGTATAACAGATTTGGGATCTAACCCTATTAGAGGCTCATCTATTATTAAAATCTTAGGATCATGCATTAGGGTTGCAGCAATAACAAGTTTTTGTCTAGAACCTCTAGATAGATTTTCTATATTTAAGTCAGGGTTTTCATCTATATCAAAAAGAGTTAATGCTTCTTTTATTTTCCTATCCCTATCCTGAACATCATATATATCTGCTACAAAGGATAGAAATTCTTTTGCATCAAGTCTCTCATATACATATGGTTCATCAGGCATATATCCAAGTATCTTTTTTACTTCAATATCTCTATTGTCCTTGCCATCTATTAGTACCTTACCACTATCTTGTACATATATCCCAGTCATTATTTTTACTGTAGTACTCTTTCCTGCACCATTAGGCCCTAAAAATCCATATATTTCACCTTCTTGTACCTTAATATTGATATCGTGAAGAACTTTTCTTCCATTAAATGATTTAGACAGATTAATAATTTCTAACATAATAATAATTTATATTAAAAGAATTAATATATCAATACCTATAGTATTGATATTAGAACTATAGGGTGGTTGTATGGAAATAAATGAAGTCAAATAGGGATATATCAAATTATTAAATATCTTACTTAATGAAATTTTTCACTTCTTCAATATGTGAATCCAGAAGATTTTGGGATTTTGCTTCAACATTAAGTCTTACCAGCGGTTCTGTGTTAGAACCTCTTAGATTGAATCTCCAGTCACTAAAATCCACTGATAAACCATCAATATGTGCTATTCTACAATCTTTATTTCCTGAATATTGCCTTTCAACATCATCAAGTACTTTTTCTGTATCTAAAACCTCATAATTGATTTCAGGAGAAGTAAAATATTTTGATCTATAGTATGAGAGTAGGGAAGAAAATGTAGTATTTTGAGTCTTTAAAAGCTCCATCATCATTAGCATAGGTATCATACCATTATCTGAATAGAAGTTATCTTTAAAATAAAAATGAGAGCTTATTTCTCCTGCGAATACAGCATCTTCTTTTTTCATTCTAGCTGCAATAAAAGAATGTCCCGCCTTAGATATTATAGGTATTCCTCCCATCTCTTTGACAGTATCATCTATAGCCCAAATCTGTCTTGGGTCATGTATTATTTTAGCTCCATGATTTTTAATCAATATATTTTTTGAAAGTAATGCTGTAATAAAATAACCTGTTGAAGAAACACCGTTATTATCAACAAAACCACATCTGTCCGCATCTCCATCGAAAGCTACACCCAAATCTGCATGTACTTCAATAACTTTTTTTTCTATATCTTGAAGATTAGCTTCCTCCATAGGATTTGCAGGATGGTTAGGAAAATTCTCATCAGGGTCAAAATACATGCTCACAAGCTCACAGTCCAGTTTTTTAAATATAGCATCAACAACATATCCAGCCACGCCATTACCTGCATCTACAACTACTTTTAGACCATTCATCCTGTCTTTATCTACAAAAGATAGAACATGATTAACATAATCATCCAGTATATTTATCTTTACTGTTTCTATTTTATCTGAATAGTCTATATCATGAGAAAGACTATCCTTTACCATATCACGTAATTCATACATCCCGTTATCTCCTGATATAGGATCCACATCACCAAGTACCAATTTCACTCCGTTATATTCTTTAGGATTATGAGATGCTGTAATTTGAGCACCTCCATCGAATTTATAGTATCCTGCAGCAAAATACATCATATCAGTAGAAATAACACCAATATCAGTAACCTGAGCTCCTGCAGAAATAGCCCCTTTGGTGAAACTTGAAAACAGTGATGGGGAAGATGATCGTATATCTCTACCAACACATATATTCTTCAAATTACCGTATTTAACGAAGAAATATCCTATTCTTGAAACTATATCCTCATTAATCTCTGTTGGGTAAATCCCCCTTATATCATAAGCTTTAAAAATTAATTCATCCATGAAATATATATTATATAAAAAAAATTATAAATTCAAACGTTGACCTTGGTCCTGGAACCTTGGTCATAAAAGGGCTAGATCATATGACCTTCTATTTATATGGATCTATCATCTTTAATACAGGGAATCTATCTAATATACCTTGGAATAGGGAAGTATCAACACTAGACTGATTAAACTCAAATTTAGAAATTTCACCTACAAAACCTTTACGTTCTTTTATCCTGGGAAACTGAATTTTGATAATTTCATGTGCAATTTCACCTCTAGACATCCTTATACCCAAAGGTGCTTGATTTAGAAGAGTAAATCTTTGTGGGTCTAGTTCAGCAAATTCACGATATATCCTATTGCCTAATCTTAGAACATCCTCCTGTTCATATAAATCAGCACCACTTCTCCCGCTATCCTTCTCCACAGACTGAACAGCTTTTTTATGATCAATTGTAGGAACAACAACATGAAAATCAGAAATACCGAGTGACTGTAAAAAGGTGGAGTCTAAATCAAACATAAATCTATATAAAGATTCAACATCATCTAATACTTTAGGGTCTCTTTTTGAGTAATAAGCACACGTCATAGCATTAGATGTTATAAATCTGTCAAAAAGTACATATGTAGGAGAAATGAAACCATCAATTTGTTCTTTAAGTTGAGGAACTGTCTCTAACCTATTTAATGCATATATAGCCATCCTCGAGTATATATCAATACTAGTATCATCACTATTTAAAAGTTTTTGTATTATTTGACCCCACAAGGCATCATATTGAGGATAATCTACAGTTAATACGTTATATCCTAATCCTGAAATTACATCTGCCATCTCCTCTGTTGCAGAACCTTTTCCAGACCCATCAATACCATCTATTACAGATATTTTAAAATTTTCTTGTTCATTCAATCTTTCAGGTGAAAATTCCATGTTATTCTTTACTAATACTTCGTATTTTTTTCTCAATCCTTATTTCAGATTCTCTTCGTGCAATATGATAATCAGCCCAATCACAGTGTAATCCTGAAAATAGGTTTGGGTGTCTATCTTTAACAATTTTAGCCATTTGCTGCATTACTTCTCTATAGTGAGGTCTTCCTTGAGGACCGGTTCTAAGTTCGACCATCCAAAATATTTCTCTTGCTGTAGCATTCATATACCATTCTTGCATGTAACCATATGGAATAGCATACTGTGCAGACTCAGAAGATTCTAAAGATAATTTTTTATATAAACTCTCAACTTTAGAGAATACTCTTTGTATATCTTTAAAAAAAGGAGACTCAATAACATCTTGGTCAAGATCATACCCAAGAGAAGTTGTGAAAACACCTCTTTGTGATGTTAACTGTCTGTGTCTATGTAAATCTCTAAAATCTCCTCCTCTTGCTACAATGCTAAATGCGTATGATGCAATTTCAAATGCCCTAGGAACTTTTCTAAACCTTACCACTTCACGTTTAATTTTATTACCATCTGTAGATTCGCTACCAAGTTGCTCTCTTTCTTCAAATAATGTTTTAAAAATTTCAGCTACTTTATCAGAAGATAAATTATTTACTATTTTGAGTATATCCTGGTAAGAAAGAGGTATCTTATTGTCACCATAAAGGTATGATATTAAAACTTTTCTTTCAGCATTTGAACTTGCATCTATCAAAGTTACAAAACCATCTGACTTTTCTTTAGTTTCAGTAAAATCAGAAGATAAAAGACCTAGGGATCTATTACTTAAATTCCTTATGCCTCTTCTGTATGATTGTACTTCCTCTCCTCTTTTTGTTTTCACTCTCTTTATAAATGAAGGAGCTACCTTTGAGACCTCTTGTACTATTTTATCTGCTATAGCAACAACCTCTACATTATCTGATGCAATCATTTTATTTAAAAGTCCTTCAAGTGCTCTTCCATTACAGTTTAGTGCTAATGATGTTTGGGTAGAGAAGGGGAGTATATCCCTTAAATCATCAAATCTTTTTGATGAACGTGATGAAGTGAATGATGTCTCTGTCTCATCATCACCTTTAGGGTATTTATCCTTTATATATTCAAGGTATATAGGAGATAATGTAACATATAAATCAAATAATTCATCCATAACCTCTATATATTCCTCTTTAAGTTTTCTATCCTTAATCTCAGGAATAACATATTGATATTTAGAATCTCTCCTTTTTTCAGAAAAAGATACATATCTTGAAGATTTTTCGATTGGAGATACACCAACCCTTTGTGACTCAATAACATTAGTTGCAATATTTGAAATACCTTCTACACATATATGTAGATTCCCCATCTCTGCAATAGAATCATCCCCATACAAAGCTAACCATTTTTCAAAAAACTCCCTACCTTTTTTAACATTTAAAACACTATCCAAATCACCTCTTAAATTTAGGAATTCAATAAGTTTATGTATATTATCCTTTACTTCTAAACGTGATTGCCTTTCTGTATTATTCTCATGAACCCATTCTGGAGTTTCCTCTGGGTGCGTCATTGGCTTTATATATTCATCAAGAAACAATCTTCTTAATGATTTTGTAGATCTAGAATATCTTGAGGATAAAGCACCAATTATCTCCTCTGGAAGATTATGTATTATATAAACTGGATCTGTTAAATTAGAAAAAAAAGGTCTTAATATATCCTTTTCTTCTTCACTAAATTCTTCAACGAAATAAGGAACCTCATAACCAAAAGGGAATTCCATTTGTACAGGATTTTCACTTTCAAAACTTTGTTGTGCCTCTAAAATTTCTACAGCAATAATAAAACTCCAAACTAATTTAAAAAGAGTCTAGATTCTTCAATGGGGGATTAGAAATATTATAAGGTAAATAAAAAATATAGTCAAAAACATATAAAAAATACTACGTGTGTGTTAAAATTTGATAAAGGATCTTAATCTTATGAAAGAAGAAATTAAAAACAAAATAATAGAAATACTACTGAGTGAGTATGATATTGATACTTCTAATCTAGAGTTTATACCTAAAATAACTGTACCATCCATTAACCATGGAGATTATTCCACTAATATAGCACTAATACTTGCAAAAAAACTTAATCAAAACCCAAAAGATATTGCAGAGAAGATAAAATCCCATCTAGTAGATTTTGAATGTACTGTGGATGGTGGCTTTATAAATATATGGATACCACAAAGTAAGCTCACCCAAAATCTTTATATAAGCGAGATCATAGAGAAGAAAATTGAAAAAGTTATTGTTGAATATTCCTCTCCAAATGTAGCAAAACCCCTGCATATAGGGAATCTAGTATCTACAATAGTGGGGGATTCTATATATAGAATATATAAATACTTAAATTATGACACAACAAATGAAAATCATTTAGGAGACTGGGGAACACAATTTGGAAAACTACTTTATGCTGTGGAAAGTTGGGGAGATACTGCAAAGATAGAAGAAAATAAAAGTGAGGAACTTTTAAAGCTATACGTTAGATTCCATAAAGAAGAGGAAACTGATGAAAGTTTAAAAGACAAAGGAAAGATATATTTTAAAAAGTTACAAGAAGGCGATAAAGAATTAATGAAGCTTTGGAACGATTATAGATCTTGGAGTATAAAAGAAATAGAAAAGATATATAAAATTCTAGACATTAGTTTTGTAAATATGCATGGTGAGAGTTTTTATGAAGTATCTGCAAAAGAGATTATAGAAGATGCACTTAAAAGGAAAATCGCTAAAAAAGATGATGATGGAAGTGTAGTTATAGATACTGGGGAAAAAGTACCTTTACTAATACAAAAATCTGATGGTACAACTTTATATTCAACAAGAGACCTAGCTGCACTAAAATATAGATGTGAAACTCTGAAGGAGGACATTATAATTTATGAGATAGGGGTGGAGCAGAAGCACGCAATTGATCAAATGGTTAAGGCAGCAATAATGCTTGGGTATACAAAAAATGCAACAATATACCTTATATTCAACGGATTCGTAAAATTACAAAATAAAGAAAGGTTATCTACAAGAAAAGGAAATATTATCACTGTGGAAGATGTAATAAACGAAGTAGAGAAAGAGACGGAAAGTATAATGACAGGAAGAGGTATAAAAGACCAGTCAATTATTGAGAATATAGCTGTAGGGGCCATCAAATTTAATATTCTAAAGAAGCATTACTCTGGAGACACCCAGTTTAATTGGGATAGCCTACTTGATTTTAATGGAAACACATCCACGTATCTACAGTATACATATGTAAGATGTAAAAGCCTTATTAGTGATATTACTTTAAAAAAGGAGAATTTAGTATTTGATGAGAAAGAAGAGATCATTCTACTCAGAAAATTATATCATTTTAATAATGTAGTAGATAATGCTAAATTATCGCCTAATGTTTTAGCAGAATATTTGCTTGATATAGCAAGATTATATAATGGTATATATCAAAAATATAATATACTAAAAGAAAAAGATCCTATTAAAAATTCAAGACTTTTATTGTCCCACAAAACAATGGAAACGATAAAAGTAGGGTTAGATCTATTAGGTATAAAAACTGTAGCTAAGATGTAATTAAACTTTTCTTGATGCTATTATCCTCTTATATTCTCTAGCACTCCATCTTATAGTTCTCTCTCCTGTATTGTAATCAAAGCCAATAAGACCAAACCTAGGCCACTTACCTTCGTGTAGCTCAATATTATCCACAAGTGACCAATGAAGATATGCTCTAACATCAGCTCCATCGTTTATAGCCCTCATTACCTGATAAATACTTTCTCTTAAAAACCAAGGTCTTTGTCTATCTTCTGAATCTGCAAGGCCATTTTCGCTAACCATAATGGGTAACCCATATTTTTTTAAATACATAAGTACATGGTATATACTTTCTGGGTTTAGATACCATCCTAAATCTGACCTTGGTTCACTATCTTTATTTTGGAAATTACCACTACCAGGGTTTATACCTTTCTTGACATTGTGCATATATTGACTTAATGCTATAAAATCAATATCTCCTTTTATTGATGGCAAAAAAATATTATTTAACTTTCTAAACAACTCTGCACCTAATCTATCCTGTATACTTCTAGACTTAGGTTCTACATGGACAAGATTCACAGATGTTGAAACCAGAGAAGATTCATCATATGATTTAATTTTTTGATAAGATCTTTTATGTGCTTCAATTAAATTTCTTCTAACTTTAAGTGCAGAAACAAAGCTTTTTTTCTTCTCTGGTGGCCATCCTCCGTATAGATATCCCATAAATATATATATATCTGGTTCATTAAGAATAATTATGTGTTTTATATCTCCATTAATATCAATTGCTCTTAGTAATTTTTCTACATAATCTGCAAAATTCTGAGCAACTCCTTCAGATTCGAAACCCCCTTTTTTTGATAACCATAATGGGTTTGAAAAGTGGAATAATGTTATCACAGGCTCAATTCCTCTCTTTCTACAATCTTCAATAAATCGTCTGTAATGAAGTATGGCTTTAGGATCAAAATTACCCTCTTGTGGTTCTATTCTTGAGCGTTCCACAGACGTACGCACCATATGAAGGCCTAGATCCTGAGCTATATCTAAATCTTCTGTATACGAACCTTCCTCCCAACCAAGAGATCTCCCTCTTTTATAATTTTCTGGATCCTGTGCTTGAGATTTGATTCTATCCCATAATTCCTGAGGTAATGCTTTACCTTGATTATTACCATAATCTGTATTTTGGGATGCTTCTCTACCTCTTTTTTGTGCAGTTCTACCAAATAGGGAATTATCAGACCAATCACTATTATAGTCATCACCCTCTACCTGCATACCAGAAACTCCTGCTCCGAATTTGAAATCTTCTGGAATATCTAATTGAGTGCTGTGTTCGCTATATATTACATCTTCTCTTTCCATAAAAACACTAATAAATATAATATAGGATTATACTATATGTGCAATACTATAACAATAATATTGTAATTTAATTAGGAGTGAACAATACAGCTTGAGTTACTGATGATATAGAGTAGTGTTGGTTAAAAATCAAATTCGGCCCTAAGGCAGGGTCATTCATCAAATACTCTCCGTTAGAGAGAACCTGAGTTAATAACACATAGTGGTATCCATAGCCAACAGATACAACTACAGGATGTTCTTCATTTAATTGGGCGTTTATCCCTGCCCAGTTTACATAACCTCCAAATAAGCTTCCAAGGGGAGTAACGTTGAATATTCCAAGACCATTCCAGTTAAACAAAGGTCCTTCAAAATTAGCTGGATTTTCTGCTATTGTAGCTGGTGTTATGTTATAACCATAATATTTTGCATCCATTGCTACAGCTGTTATTAAGCATCCAACCTCACCGATTGTATATCCACTGTAGCCTACACCTATATTAGCCCACGCAGGGTCTCCTTGATTATAATAGTAACCCTGTGGAGTTGCTACTATATGCTGTTTAGAAGATACATTACTTGAAATCTGAGCTAGCTGTGTATCAGTAGTTGAAGCTGCTGGGAGTGCAGTAGATTGTCCTGAATTTGTTGTATCATTAGGGGTATTTGGGTTATTTTGGGCAATATTATTAACATTTGATGGTGCAGCAATAGTAGGAGACAATGTTTGGCTAGGAATAAATATGACTTTACCTGGAGTCACTGATAATGTTGTAGCAGAACTTAAAGTATTCCAACTCTCAATACTACTTGGAGGTATATTAAACTTCGTTGATATAGACTGCAGGGTATCACCAGATTGTACAGTATAAGTACTCCCTGGAACAGGTACTATATTAAGCTTCTCACCCACAGTTACTGATCCTATTTGAAGATTATTTGACCATTGTATAACGCTTGAAGACGTATTAAATTTTGTTGCTATAGATTGAAGTGTATCTCCTTTTTGTACTGTATATAGATTTATCAAAGCATAATTATTGGATTTTACACTTGATTTAGTTAAATTACTTTCTGGAGCTTGAGAACTTACATCAGATAGAATGCTATTTTGAAGATTTGCTTTTATAGCATAAGCTTTTGTAACACCCACACTTTTATTTTTAACATTATTTACATTCATCATAAAAAACATGAAGAACGAAAAAACAAATATAGATAAAACTGAAAACATTAAGAAAGGTTTATATAAAGATCCTCTTTCAAAGTAGAATTTTTGTAATAGGTTAACCTTTATGAAGTTAATTTTTATTAAGGTTTTATCTGATTTTTGTATATAATAAGAGATAAGATCAGACCTATCATCAAGGTATGTGATTAATGAGTTACGAAGTTGAACAAATATATTTAGTTTAGTTTTAAAATCAAAACCCCATATCCGAGGTCTAACCACATCATCAATATCAAACATTAAGATAATCAAATTAAATTAAGGCAGATCTAAATTATTATACATAAAGAGATGTATTATGTAAACATAAAAATATATATAGGGTATTTTAAGTTGTAGTAAAGGCAATATTATGATCAAATAAAATACTCATATGCTTGATTTATAGTAAAATTTCATCATTTAAACTCTGGGAATGAAATTTCAAACTTAGTTCCTTTTAAAACAGTACTTTCAACTAATATTGTACCTTTATTTTTCTCAATAATTGATTTAGCTAAAGACAACCCTAAACCAGATCCATCAAAACTTTTTGTATTCTTTCCTCTATAAAACCTATTAAATATTTTATCTATATCCTTACTTTCTATCCCAACACCAGTGTCTTCAACAACTATATATATTCTTTTTAATCTTTTATATAGTATTATTTTTATAGAGCCTTTTTTTGTATATTTTAAAGCATTAGTGCATATATTATATAACGATTTTCTTATAGTTTCTTTGCTTCCAAACATATAGAAATTTTTGCCTTTTACTGTGTATTCAAAACTTAATTTTTTGGCATCAGAAAGTATTTTTAGATCTTCTGCTATTGCATTAGTTACACCCAAAAGATCAAATCTGGTATTTTTTGACATTGATGTTTGATATTCTAATCTAGCCAACGATAAAACATCATTAATAACCTTTGCTATTCTAGTATTTTCATATAAATTGGCTTTCAATATCTTTTCATACTGATCCAAACTTTGTTTTTTCCTCAGTGCGAGTTCTGTTTCCCCATTCATTATCGCAAGAGGTGTTTTAATCTCATGTGCTACATCATTTATAAAAACTCTTTCCCTTTCAAATGTATCTTCTAATCTATCAAAAAGTTTATTAAATTCTTCTGCCATAGCTTTGAATTCAAGTTCATAACCTTCAGTTTCTAATCTTTGTTTTAAATTAAACCCTGTTATTGCCACAATTTGTGATGTTATTTCATATAGCGGCTGTGTGACCTTTTCAGATAAATAGTAAGTTATAATAAATATAAGAAGAATAAAGATCAAAGCAACCATAATCATTACATCAAAAAGTCTATTTAAAGCCTCTTTAATTACATCAAATGAGTTTCCAACAATAACGACCCCATCAAGTTGCCCATTAGTAAATACTGGTAGAGAAACCATCCTAACTTCGGAACCTCCAATTTGTTGTGTAAATACTGAAGATACAGATTTTTTTTCTACTGCAGAAAATACTTGCTGTATAAATTTACTATTCAAGTTATACTTATTAGATTCTTCAACAATATTACCATTAGAATTAAGTATAACGACAAAATACCCAATAAGGTTTTTATCATAAAATCTAACTATTTTACTAGAAGACAGACCACTTGAGTGATTTACTACATTAGCAACTTCATGTGCGTTATATATAATATTAGAGTCAAATTGGGAGTAGAGTGCATAACTAGTAGTCTCAAAAAATACTATTAGTATTATCACCATTGTTAGTAGTGAGACCAAAAGATTCCAAAAGAGAAATTTGAATTTTAGGGATAAGAATATAGGGTTATGTCTTAACTTTATAACCCACGCCTCTAACGGTTCTAATAATTTTATTTTTATGTCCATCATCTATTTTTTTTCTCAAAAGCCTTATATACACATCAACTACATTAGAGAAACTATCAAATTCATAATCCCAAGCATGATCTTCAATCATTGTTCTTGTTAAGACTATACCTTCATTTCTCATCATATATTCTAAGATAGCAAACTCTTTTTGTGATAATTCTATACTTTTATCACCTCTATATACTTCATATGTTTTTGTATTTAAAGTCAGGTTTCCTATTTTTAAAATACCATCAACTGCTGAAGGACCTCTTCTAAGTAATGCCTTTATTCTTGCCACAAGTTCTCCTATTGCAAAAGGTTTAGTTAAATAATCATCAGCCCCAATATTAAGTCCTTTTATCTTATCTTCTGTAGAATTACGTGCAGTCAGAATAAGTATTGGTGTTTGCTCTCCATCAGCCCTTATTTTAGCACATATATCAAATCCATCCATATCAGGCAACATTAAATCTAAAAGTATTAATGTATAACCTTTTTCCTCTTCTTGAACCATTTTTAAGGCATCAGTACCATTAGATGCTACATCAACTTCGTACTCAGCCTCAACTAATCCTCTTTTTATAAAACTAGCAATTTTCCTTTCATCTTCAACTACTAATATTTTATTTGTATTATTCATATTGTTTGTACTTTATATTAGGATCTTGATCCTAGCTAAAAGCTTTATTTAAAGTAACACTAATATCCTGAACCTTCCCATCCTGATACACTTTAAGCGTAACAGTAGAATTTAATTGATGCAGACCTATAAGGTATCCTAGAGAATTTGATTCAGTAACTTTAACTCCGTTAACTTCAAGAATAATATCATGACTCTTAAGTCCAGCTCTTGATGCGGGAGTATTAGAAAGTACTGCAGGGTTCCCTGAGCTTCCAACTAAATAGGCTCCATAAGAATATTTAAGGTGCTGAGATTGCTGTATTGCAGGAGTTATTAATTCATAATCCACTCCAAGTTCAGGTTTTATGATTTTCCCATTCTTTAATACCGAAAGTATGTCTGATTTGGCTTGATTTATTGGTATGGCAAATCCAATTCCATGTGCTGTAGATGCCACTGCAGTATTAATACCAATAACCTGACCTGCAAGATTTAATAAAGGCCCCCCTGAATTACCAGAATTAATCTCTGCATCAGTTTGAATCATTCCTGTAAGATTTTCTACTGCACCAGTAACTGGGTCCTGAGCTTGAACACTTCTTGACAACCCAGATATAACCCCTGTATCAATAGTATTCTGGTATTGACCAAGTGCATTCCCTATAGCAACAACAGCACTTCCAAGTTGTAAACTCGATGAGTTACCTAAAGAAAGTATAGGTAAATTAGTTGCGTTAATTTTAACTATTGCAAGATCATTAGTTGGATCAGTACCTACAACTTTAGCTGGGTAACTCTTACCATTATTCATAACTACTGTATATGAATCAGTTGGGCTAACAATTACATGCTTATTAGTTAATATGTACCCATTGGACTGCACAATAAAACCAGATCCTTCTCCTACTGTTTGTTTTGTACTACCAGAACTTGGTCCAGAGGACCCAGATCCAGATGATGGGACTCCAAAGAAATTACCAAATATATTATTACTATTATTTGATACATATTGTGAGATGACTATACTTACTACTGCAGGGTTAGTCTTTTTTACTACGCTGACTACAGCAGAATCCTGGTTCACAACAGGTAAATTCTGTACAATACCTGATGAAGTTCCTGCAATAGTACTATTAATATTACTATTGTATAATTGAGAACCTAAAAAACCTAAAATTCCTCCAAATAAAGTTGCAAAAACCAATGTAAACACAACAACAAAAGACATAGTTCTCCTGAACTCAGATTTTGATATATATTCCAAAGTTTTAGGTGTAGTTGCTACAGTTTTAGGCGTAACTATTTTTGTATCATCCATAATTTTATAATATTAAAATAATCTATCTAGTGTATAAACCTAAATGATATTAATTCCGGAATACTTATAGCTGTATATTATTAAAATAACATTAAATATTTATTAATCTTATGATATGTTTTCCAAGGATCCAGATCCAAGCATTGAAAGTTATAGTAAAACTGTTAATATATAAGGTATGGATTTAACAACCATCATAATTATAGTAGTGTTCATGATTTATATCCAGAGAGGATATTCTGAAGGCTTAATAAAAATTATTACTGGATTTATTGGTCTTATTATTACATATATTATCTCTTTTAAACTATACTTTCTAGGAGATGATATTGTAAAACATTATTTTAAAATCCCTCCATCAGTAGAAAAACCTATAGGAATTCTAGTCGTATTTGTAATACTTCTTATAGTGTCACATTTTTTATCACCAATAATATATAAAAAGTTCATACCAAAAAAACTAAATAAAGCTAAAATGAATAAATATCTTGGTGCAGGTTTGTCTCTGATTGAAGGTATAATTCTTGTTAGTTTTATTATATTCTTAATAATGAATATAAATATATATAGAGGGGAAACAACTATACAAAATACTATAAAAAAGTCATACTTGGGTGGCATTATAGCAAAAGAGGATACAAAAATATTATCTCCATTTATAGGTGCAGATTTAAAAAAAATAAAGATATCATCTAAATTAGTAACACCTTCAAAATAAATGAAAATACATAAAAAATTAGCAAATTATATTAAGGAAGTTAGGCCTGGTATAATAACGGGTGCTGCAGACAACGACCCAGCCGGAGTATCTACTTACTCTATCTCAGGATCTCAATTTGGATATTCACAAAATTGGATAATGTTACTCTCAATACCAATGCTTATTGCCGTACAAGGGATGGTAGCAAGAATAGGCGTGATAACAAAGGAAGGACTAAATGAAGTTATTAAGAATGAATTTGGAATTGTAGCTGTCTATATAATACTTCTAATTTTACTCATATGTAATACATTTACAATCGGTGCAGATATGCTTGCAACTTCAGCATCAATCACAATGTTTTTTACAAATAGTACTGTTGGATACCAGTACATTCTAATTCCTTTATTTATTTTTCTTACATACATAATTATTTTCAAAAGTTATGATAAGATAGCAAAATTTATGATCATAGGGTCCTTAGTATTTGTCTCATATATTTTTGTTGCAATAATTGCTGGACCAAATTGGTTAAGTGTTCTGAAGGGCACATTTATCCCTGATATAGGAAGTCTTTTTTCAAATAAAGCATATGCCCTCGTAGCTACTGGAATTTTAGGAACAACTATATCTCCATATTTGTTATTTTGGCAACAGAAGGAAGAAGTAGAGGAGCATAGACCATTATCATTTGCAAAGAAAGAAAGAGGTTTTATAACATACGGTTTCATATTCTCTCAAGTTGTTACACTTTTTATAATGACAGCAGCAGGAGCAACACTATATAAACATCACATCAATATTCTTAATGCTCAATATCCAGCTATTGCAACAGCACAAGTTCTAAAACCTTTGGCCGGAATATTTGCAGGACAGCTTTTTGCTGTAGGAATAATCTCTGCAGGATTAATTGCAATACCAGTGCTTTCAATATCATCAGCATATGCTGTTACAGAGTTAACAAAAAAACATGGATTCTTATCACATAGATTTAAAGATGCAAAATTATTTTACTATATCATTATATTATCTCTTCTTGCAGGATTTATATTTACAATATTTAAAATACAACCAATATCTGCTTTATTTTACTCTCAAGTACTCGATGGAATTTTAACCCCTATAATAGTGATATTAATACTTATCATAGCTAATAAGAAAAGGGTAATGGGGCATTTGCAAAATAATTTATTTGATAATTTTTTTGGTATTTTATCTGTTATAATAATGGTAACAGCCTCAATTTTAATATTCTTATAAAACTTTAGAATATATAGATGAAAAAATACGCGTTAAAACTAATAAGGTTATATCAAAAGACTCTCTCTCCTGATCATGGAATATTCTCTAAAAAATATCCTCAAGGAGGCTGGCCTCAGGGATATTGTAGATATAATCCATCATGCTCAGAGTATACATATGAGGCTATAGAAAAATATGGCGTCATCAAAGGAGGATTGAAGGGTGCATACAGAATATTGCGTTGTAATCCCTTTTCCAAAGGTGGGGATGATCCATTACTATAGCTGTAGTCTAAATTCAGGTTTGTTGACATTTTTTAGCTCACATTTTACACTCGGAGTAGATATAAAGATATAATTTTAGTCCCAACTCATTATGGTTACAAAAATCAAAAAACGTAACGGCTCTATAGTGGATTTTGATGAGAAAAAGATTGTAAACGCTGTATTTAAGGCAGGAGAAGCAACTAGAGATTTCGATAGAGAGGAAGCTAGAGAAGTTAGCGATATTGTAATCCAAATTTTGGGAGAAAAATATAAATCAAAAACCCCTGATGTAGAAGATATTCAAGACATAGTAGAGATAGCGCTTATTGCAAAAAATCATGCAAAAGCTGCAAAAGCATACATCCTATATAGAGAAGAGCATAATAAGGCTCGAGAAAGACAACAGGAGATTATGGAAGGTTTTACAACAAATCTCCCTTTATCAGAAAATTCCTTAAGAGTTATTGCTGGAAGATATCTTAAAAGAGATGCAAAAACTGGAAAGATAGTTGAGACACCAGAAGATATGTTTCTAAGGGTTGCTGATGCACTAGCTAACGTTGAAAAAAAATATAAAAAAAGTAAAGGAGCTAACTCCAAAAAAGAAATAGAAGAGATAAAAGAAGATTTCTATTCTATAATGAGTAATTTTGAATTTACACCTGCTGGAAGAACTGTTACTAATGCTGGATCTGATACTGCTCTTGTAGCAAACTGTATAGTATTGCACCCACAAGATAGCATGGAAGGTATTTTTCAAACGTTAAAGGATGCTGCTTTGCTACAGCAACTAGGATCTGGATTAGGATTCCCATTCCATTTATTGCGTCCTGCTGGATCAAGAACAATAAGAACAAAAGGTGTATCTTCTGGCCCAGTAAGTTTTTTAAGAGTATATAATGAAGCTTTTGGTATTATTAAACAACAGGGAAGGCATGGAGCAAATATGGCAGTAATGTCAGTTGATCATCCAGATATTCTAGATTTCATACATTGTAAGGCAATTGAAGGAGAAATAAGAAATTTTAACATATCTGTTGGAATAACAGATGAATTTATGAGAGAAGTAAAAAATAATTCTAAAAAACCATGGATGTGCCAATTTGGTGGTATAAAAATGAAACCAAGAACTATTACAAGAGATAACAGCCACATAGTAACTGATATCAAAGAGACTTCTATAACTGCCAGAGAGTTATTTCAAGAAATAGTTTCTGCAGCATGGAATAACGGAGAACCTGGAGTTGTATTTCTTGATGAGGTAAATAGAACAAACCCTGTACCTAAACTTGGTAGAATAGAGGCTTGTAACCCTTGCGGTGAACAATTTCTACATGATGGAGATGTTTGTAATCTAGGATCAATTAACCTTGAAAAATTTGTAACTAATGGATCTGGATCCAATGATAAAAAGATTGATGTTGAAAAATTAAAAAAAGTTACAAGAAGTGCTACA
>JAJZDR010000083.1 GCA_021805885.1 bacterium
GAAATGGTTAACTTTCCATTTTGATACTTTAATATGAGTATTACAAAACCATACCCACTCACAGGTACTGGTTTTTGATTATATATAATACTTATGTTTTGTATATTTCCAACATTTAGTGTAATGATTGAATCACTTTTTAGAGTAGTTTTTTTACCGTTCTTTAATATATGATTAAAAAGGATAGTTTTCCCAGTAGTTGCATTTATAAATGTAGATGAACTTTTATCTAAGATGGTAACAGTAAAAGTAGAGGCATTCTCTATCTTTAAAAGTTTTAAATTTACATATTTTATATCAAATATATCATTGTTTTTTATTCCTAATGTATTTACAACTGATACATTTATCTTATTCAAACCATTTTGCAACCCTACAGTGATATTGAAGGATCCGTTAGGATTAATATTGGTTACTTTATATCCCCCAATAAAAACATTATTTCCGGCATTAGTTTTTCCTATTATTTGTATATTAGAGTTATATGTTGTAAATGAAGATTCTTTTGGACTTGTTATATTTAGCGTAGGTGGTGTTTTAAAAACAATATATTCATGTATTGCATATATTCCTATTATTACTATTATTAAGGCAACAAAAAATATAGTAAAAGCAATTTTCCCATTAAACATAAATGGTATTTTTACTTTTTTCTGCTTTTTTTCCATCATATGTGATTCCACTTCTTTGGATTCTCTTTTATACAGGAGTCCAACTTTATTAGGATCTAGACCTAAATATTTTGCATATATTTTTATAAATCCTTTAGTTGTTGATATTGAAGGGAATTTACTAAAATCTCCTTCTTCTATCGCCTGTATCAAAGGTTTTTTAATCTTTGTCTCTTCAGATACTTTGTCTTGTGAAAATCCTAGCTGTTTTCTTGTATTCTTTAAAAGATCAGATACATTTTTCATAGTCTAATGTTATATTTTAAATAATTTTTCTGCATTACTCGTTGTTATCTCTGTAGTATTAGTGATTCCTTTTAAATTATTAATATTCTCAATTATATATATTAGATTTAAACTTGTATTAGGATAGTCACCTCTTTTAGGTTCTGGAGTAAGGAAAGGGGAGTCAGTCTCTACTAATATATTTTCTATACCTATATTATATATCAAATCTTTTATTAGTGTTGAATTTTTAAATGTAGAAATACCATTAAATGAAACATAAAATCCTAGGTCTATTATTTTTTTTAATATTGAAATATCTCCTGAGGCAGAATGTATAACTCCATTATTCTCCCCACCTTTATAATATTTTGATAATATTGTATAAGTATCCTTTAAGGCTTCCCTTGTATGGACTATTAAAGGAAGTTTGTGATCTAAAGCTATTTCTATTTGCATCTTGAATACTTCTTTTTGTAAATTCACATCGTATGGAGGTCTGTAATAATCTAAACCACACTCTCCAATAGCTATGGTTCCTTTCCTTATTGTTGATTCAATAAGTTCCTTAGTTATAGTTTTGTCTGTCTCTGTAGGATGTATTCCAACTGCATAATAAACATTATCAATAACTTCTAATGGATTGGTCCTGCTATCTATGATGGTTGTTGCTGGGACTATAATTTTTGACACACCACTGTCTTTCGCTTTTTTTATTATATCTCTAGGGTTTTTGAAAAATTCTTTTGTTATATGTGCATGTGTGTCAATCATTGGGTCTAGATCCTTACTATAATTTGTCCTCTTCTAAAGCTATATTAGAAGTTTCTATTTTAGGAAAGATTATATATGGTTTATTTATCTTTGCATCAAATCTTTTGTATTTAAATTCAGAGATTTTAATATTTAATATTTTTGATAATTTTTCTGCACCATCAGGTGTAATAGGAGAAAGAATTATGTTAAGTGCATAGACGTACTGCATTAGTCTATATATATCTTCTTTAGAATTGCTTTTCCATATCGCTATATCATTAAATAATTTATTTGCATGATCAGAAAATTCCAAAATATTACGCACTGCATTTTGGAATTGAAAAGACTCTATATTTAAAGAAACTTTATTAATCATATCTTCTATGTATTTTTCATCATCTATTTCATGTGACTTAAGAGTTTCTCCATTAAAATTTTTATATAAGAAAGTAAGTGTTCTATTGATATAATTACCTATATTTGAAGAAAGATCAGAGTTTATAGATGTTATAAATTCCTTCCATGTAAAATTGAAATCTTTATTTTCTGGCATATTTGCTGTGAGATAAAACCTACTTTGGTCTGTCCCATATTTAGAAACTAGATATTCTGCTGGTAAAATATGATTGTTACTTTTTGACATTTTTTCTCCCTCTAAAAGAACATATTCATTGGCAACAATATTAGTTGGTAATGACAGTTCTTTGTTATATCCAATAAGAATTGAAGGCCATATAATAGTATGAAATATTATATTATCCTTAGCCATGAAATATATGGATCTGGATCCAGATTTTGAGTTTTTAGAAAAGTAATCATTCCAATTATTTCTTTTGTATTCCTTAGTAGCAGATAAATATCCTATTACTGCTTCAAACCATACATATATAACTTTGTTTTCATATCCCTTTAAGGGTACAGGTATCCCATAATTGAGATCTCTTGTTATTGATCTATCAAATAGTCCATCTTTCATATATGCAAGAGAGAAGTCTATAGTATTTTTTCTAAATTGGTGATTACCGTTTATATATTTTTTAATTTTTTCTTCAAAATTACCAAGTTTAAAGAAGAAGTTTTCAGTTTCTCTAAGCTCAGGAGTGGATCCACATATTTTACATCTTGGATCTTTTATATCATCAAAAGTTATAAAGGAATTACAACGCTCACAACTTTCGCCAACTCTTACATTTTCTTTACCACATTTAGGACATGTACCTAGTACATATCTATCTGGTATAAACCTATTATCATTCAAACAGAAAGGTTGTTTTTCTAAACCCTTTATTATGTGTCCTTTTTTATATAGATCAAGAAATATTTCTTGTACTGTATCTTTGTGGTTTTTAGTTTCCGTACTAGTCCATAGATCATAATCTATTTTAAATAATTTTAGTGTCTTATCCCAAATCTTGTTGGATGTTTTTGCAAACTCTGATGGGTCTTTATTCTCAATTTCTGCCTGTAGTTGTACTGGAGCTCCATGCATGTCTCCCCCAGATACAAATATTGTATCCATACCTTTAAGTTTTAAATAGCGATGATATATGTCTGCAGGTAGGTAACATCCCGCTATATGTCCCACATGTGGAGCCCCATTTACATATGGCCATGAGGTTGTAACCAGATACTTTGGATCTAGATCATTTGAGACAAGTCCCTTTGGATCTAGATCATTTTGGCTAAATTCCTTATTTGTCTTCATAAAAAGTATTATATCAAATATGTGGAGTTACTATATAATGCTTATTAAAAAATAGAGTATTATTGCTGTTGTAGGTATAGCAAATATCATTAGTATGTCTAATTCACCGAACACTCTTAAAAGTATCATTATAGATATTGTTAGAGGAATTATTATTGAATTTTTTATGAAATTTTTTGGGGTTGGTTTTATAAGGGAAACAAAAAAAGTTATAAAAAAGAATAATATAAAGAATATCTCTAATACTACTATATATATATTTAAAGTAATAATATTTCCATTAGAGTTTTTGGGAGTTATAAGAAAATTAGTTGTTACAATGAATGCTATTATAAATAACAATAGACCATATAAGATTTTTTTTATATGTTTTTTATGTTTAATCTTTTTTTCCATTGAGGCAATATTCTAATATATCTTCTGCTATATTTTGTCCTACAGCCTTAGAAATTCCTGAAATGCCAGGTGTTCTATTTACTTCAAGTATGTAAGCCAAATTATTTTTCAAAAGTATATCTACTCCTGCAATTTTAGCATTTAGAGTATCTGCTGCAGAATGTGCAAGATTAATAATTTTTTTTGAAAGATCAATTTTTTTAACTGTTGCCCCCATATGATAATTAGCTTTAAATTCACCTTTTTTAGGAATTCTTTCCATGGCAAATTCTTTGTTACCTATTATGAACACTCTTAAATCTTTAGTATAAGGTATATATTCTTGTATTATATAATGGTGATTCAAATCATAGAGTAATAATTTTTTAAGTTCATTTTTATTTTTAATCATAAATACTCCTTTCCCCTGCATTGAGTTTATTTTTTTTGCTATTACTGGGTATTCTATATTTATATTATCATCATATTCATAAGTTTTTGGATGGGGTAATCCAGATTTTTGGATGATATAACTATCATATAATTTATTAATGGCATATTTAGTATAGAGCATATTATTATCAAAATATTTTACTTTGTTATCATTTAAATATTGTGATATAGTTACTGCTTTTTTTATATCATTAATTGCTCTGTAGATTATATAATCAAAAAATTTTAATGGCTCTTTATTATATATAAATTCAGAAATATCTAGATATACTTTTTTAATATCTATTATGTCTATCTTATGTCCAATTTTCTCTCCAGCTTTAATAAAAAGTAAATTTTCTTTATTTTCAAGACTTGGGAGGGAAGTTAAAATACCTATTCTCATTTTGTTACATCTAATAAAAAGTTTGAAAGATCTTTCCTTCCTATAATTATAGGATACCTCATATACGATCTTTGAGCAATTGTAAATTCAGTATCAATAATTACATCTGTGTCACAGAATTCCAAAGATGTAGAAATTACAGGTCTTATTGAAAAACCATTTGCAGATCTAATAGATTTTAGGTTTAGAGTATACTTTTTTTTAAGTTCTTCTTCTTTGATATTGATATTTCCAATATTTAAATTTAAAGGCGTGTCAATTTTATTAAAATTTTCTAATATTTTGTCATACCCTAGTTCTTTTGCAATATCTTCTGATATTGAAGATGTATATGCCCCACTATCCACTTTTGCCTCTGCTGGAGTTGTCATATTTCCTATTAAAACCTTTACTTTTTTTCCTATTATTATTTTTCCTGTAAGCTCATTTACTTCTTCTTCAATCTCACCACCAAATATCTCTTTAGCTATTCTTATTGAAGATTGAGGGTTTTTTGTTTTTATTTTTGAGACAGATAATAATCTTTCCTTTAATCCATCATTATTTGCAATTTGTATTGCTAGCCCCGGCCTTGCATTTACTTCCAATATTAAAGGTCCATTATTTTTATCTATGGCAATATCAACTCCAAGGAATTTTGCATTAATAGCTATGGATGATAGTATGGACATCTCTAATATTTTATTCCAGTAAGGTATTTTTATTCCACCAAGTCTTTCTCCTGTATCTGGATGAACTTCTATAGAAGAATCTTTCAATATTGCATTTGTGGTTATTCCATTTGCAATATCAATTCCAACTCCAACACCTCCAGAGTGAAGATTTGCCTTCCCTTTGGATTCTATTGTAGGTATCCTACATTCAGCCATTATTGGAATATTTCTATATACAATAACCCTAATATCGGGCAATCCTTGTTTTGTAAATTTTGAAAATAAAGGAATTACTTTTATCCTTTCTTCAAAAAGAGCAATATCATCTCTTGAATTTATAGAGAAGTTGCCATTTAGAATGTCTAAAATGTGGTTTTTTAATTTTGTTAATGTCATAACCTCTTTGTTTGGCATTACCCAAGAATCTTCTTCTTCCTCACTCTTTTTTTTCTTTTTTCCATATACAATAATTATACCTTCTCCTCCTAGCCCTCTATTTGGTTTAAGTACAAAACTTAAAGGTAGAGTAGAAAAATCAAAATTATTAAATTCTGCTAAATCTTTAATTGTTGCAATAGTTTTTGATACAGGAATATTAAAATCTTTAAGTCTTTTTTTAGATCTTATTTTTGAGTTAGATATAACTGTAGCCTTTTTATCTATAAAGAGTAGATTTCTGGCATTCATGCCTAAAAGTCCTTTTGATTTTTCCTTTGATATACCTATCATTTGGGTCTATATCCTTCGGTGCTGAGTACCTTGGTACTGAGTACCTTTAGTCTTTTATTAATTTTCTAAATCTAAAATATTCTGTTAATTTTAAAGAAGTTACTCTTCCAATGTATAGATCAAATATTATTGCAATAAGTGATAAAATAGGATACTTTAAAATTATAGTTCTAAAATCAGAAGATCCAATCATTATATATATCAATAGTCCAATTATTATAGTTTGGATATATATATAATTTCCATGTCGTTCACCTTTCTTAATTTTTATTGTAGCCAAAGATTCTCCAAGTAACATTAGTATTAATATTGCATATATTGACACTTCATGATGATAATTAAACAATGCATGTGCACTATATAAAGATGCTATTATTGCAAATGATATAAAAGATATTGTTAAAGCTTCTTTAGCTGTGTGATGTAGAGTGAAATTTTTGATTAAATATCTTAATATAATCTCAAAAATCAGTATATATAAAACAAAAAATATACCATACAATAATCCTGTTGCAAAGAAAGCTAATATAGAGACTACTGTTATATATAGATTAAATGTTTCAAATCCTATTATTTGCCTTATAAAAACTATAAATAATGCTATAACGGGTATGGCTAGCAATATATATAATGCGTTTTGGTTAATCCCAGATTGTATTAAAAACAAAGATAATTGTCCCATATTGTCCTATAATATTTTAAACTATCTGTATATACCATATTTTAGATAGATTTGTCTATTATTATAGTAGTGGATAAGAATATATTTGTAAATAAAATATACTTAATTTTATATTAAAAGTTGTAATAGATCTTTTAATTCTGGAGTTTTTAATTTTTTCAAGGCTTGATATTCAATATTTCTAACTCTTTCTCTTGTAATTCCCAATTTTAAAGCTATCTCTTGTAATGTTTTTTGAGAGTTTTCATCAAGTCCAAATCTAAGTTTGATTACAGTTCTTTGTTTTTCTGTTAAGTTTGCCCCATCTAAAATAGTGTAAAATTTCTCTTTAAATTCTTTCTGAACAACTATTTCTGTTGCAAGAATATCTGGTGGAGGAAAGCTTTTATCTTCTATAAAATCACCCAGTTCCGCCTCCATTTCATTTCCTATTGGCGTAGATAAAGAGATCGGTTGTATTGAGGTTACATGAATGTCATGAATCTTTTTTTCTAGAATTCCTGTTTCTTCCCCAATTTCATCTTCATACGGAGATCTTCCAAGTGCTAATGATAAAGTATTTCTAACACTTTGTATTTTATGTATTATTTCCGTACGATGTAGAGGTATTCGTATAACTTTATCTTTGTCTGCTATAGCTCTTGTTATAGCTTGCTTGATCCACCAAGAAGCATATGTTGAGAATTTAAATCCAAGTTTGTAATCAAATTTTCCTACAGCAATCATTAATCCTATATTACCTTCTTGTATAAGGTCAAGTAGCATTAATTTTTCGGTATGATATTTTTTTGCAATTGATACAACAAGCCTTAAATTTGACTCTGCTAAAGACTTTTTAGCTTTAATAACTTCCTCTGGAGTACCTGATTCAATTTTCTTACCTAATTCTACTTCTCCTGCTCTAGTTAAAAGTGGAAATTGTCTGATTTCTTGTAGATAAATTTTTACTGGATCTAGATCGGTTGTGTTATCTAAGTACTCCACAAATTCATTACATTCTGATTCTTCTTTAAAAACTTCCATAATATTTAATAGACCTTATAACTATATTACGACCCATAGTATTAGTCAATGATTTTAGATATAATCACGTAATGTCCGTAAAACTTCTTCAGTTCTTAATTCGTTCAAAACTTTAGATTCAATCTGCCTTATTCTTTCTTTTGTTAGTTTAAATTCTTTTCCAATCTCCTCAAGTGTTCTAGTTATGCCATCATTAAATCCAAATCTTAGTTCTATTATTCTTCTTTCTCTCTCTGATAATTGTGATAATAGTTGACTAATTTTTTCTTTTAGAAAATCTTGAGCTACTATTTCATCGGGGGGTATATTATTTTTTGATATAACAAACTCACCTATAGTAGTAGACGTAAAGGTAGAGGGAGCATAATTCTCTGTACTTACTGGAGTTGATAACGAGATAGGGTATTGAGACATGCTTATAATTTGTTGGATTTTCTCAGCAGGCTTTCCTATTTCCTCAGCTATTTCATTTAGAGAAGGTTCTCTTTGAAGGTTTTGAGAAAGTATATTTCTTAACCCATTTATTCTTTTACTATAGATTATAACGTTGTGTGGTATACTAACGCTTCTGGCTTGTGGGCCTGCTCTTTCAATAAAATGTTTTATCCACCATGTCGCATAAGTGGAAAATTTATACCCTTTTTTATAATCAAATCTTTCCACGGCTTTTATGAGCCCAAGATTTCCCTCTTGTATTAAATCAAGTAAATCTAGTCCGCAAGAGTTATATGCTCTCTTTGCAAAATATACAACTAGCCTTAAATTAGCAATAGTTAATTGTTCTGCAGCTTCTATATCACCTTCTGCCATTTTTTGACCTAATTTTACTTCGGCCTCTTTTGTTAGAAGAGGTATTGTATAAACTTCTTCCAAGTAGGCATCTATAGGGTCTACCATAATCTTGCCTGGTTCATCTTGATAATATCTTGTTTTTAAAATCTCCATAATGAAATTATTAAATAACCTAGTGATTATACTATATATTCATAAAATTTATTAATATTAGTGTTTGATATGGTTATTTTTATATATAATCTTGGAGGATTTGTTTGACTTCTTTAGTGTTTAGTTTTTTTAAAGCCTTAGATTCAATTTGCCTAATTCTTTCTCTTGTTACTTTAAATTCTCTTCCAACCTCTTCAAGAGTTCTTGCAACACCGTCTTGAAGTCCAAATCTTAATTCTATAACTTTTCTTTCTCTATCAGATAAGCCTGATAAAACATCACTAATCTGATTTTTTAGAAAATCTTTTGAGGCTACTGCTTCTGGCAATGGGTTATCTTCATCTGCAATAAAATCAGCTATTGTACTTGATCCAGATCCGTCATCTCCTACAGGAGTTGACAGTGAAGTAGGGTATTGAGATATCTTTATAATCTCTTCAACTTGATCTACAGTTTTACCCATCTCTTTAGCTAATTCCTGTGACGATGGAGCTCTCTGTAGTTTCATAGATAATGTACTTCTAACTTTTTGAAGTTGATGAATAGTTTCAATCATATGAACAGGGATTCTGATTGTTCTTTCCTGATCTGCAATAGCTCTTGTTATTGCTTGTCTGATCCACCATGTAGCGTAAGTTGAGAATTTATATCCTCTTGTATAATCAAATTTATCAACAGCTCTCATTAATCCTATATTACCCTCTTGAATTAGGTCAAGAAGACTCAAACTGCCCCCTTTATAATATTTTTTGGCAATTGATACGACTAGTCTTAAATTTGCAGTAGTTAAATATTCTGTTGCTTCTTTATCACCACTTTTTATTCTTTTAGCAAGTACTACTTCTTCCTTTCCTGTTAGAAGTGGGATTTTTCCTATTTCTTGAAGGTATGCTCTTATTGGGTCTGAGTCAATATTAGATTGTATGCTTTTTAGTATCTTAATCTTGTCCTCTAGAGTTATATCTTCTTTTTTTACAGCTACTGGTTTTTTAGATTTATCTTCGTAATCATCTTCCTCATATATAATTTCTAAATTTTGCTTTGCTAACTCAATAAAAAGCAAGTCAATATTGTCAATATTGTTTTCAATATATGGGATTTCACTCAAAACGTCTGATTCTAATAGATATCCTTTGTTTAAAGCAAGAGTCAACAACTTTTGTATTGATTTTTGGGTAAGCTGAGGTTCCATCATAAGCTTCTTAATTATATCATATATTGTCAAATAATTTATATGTTATATAATCAATTCTACCTATGAATAAAGATATTGCTATATCAGATATCCTAACCCAAATAAGAGATTCTATTTTTATTATTTTTAGAAATACTAATCTTTTATCCCTTTCTTTTATTTCTTTAGCTTTGTTTTCATTGATACCACTTTTATACTTTTTATTTACACATTATGTAGTTAAAAATCATAACACAAAATACATACTACATTTAATATCTAATTTTAATATTTTTATTATATTACTAATATCATTTATAGTACTTATATACATTATACTAGGAACGTTTTTTTTCTATTTTATTCAAGCTTCTATAGTAAAAAGTATGCTTGATGAAAAATATTGGGGAAAAATATACCCTATTAAATCTTTCATTTCAAATGGTAGAAAGATTGCAGTTTCATATTTTATATATGAGATTATTTTCGCTATAGTTACAACTTTTTTATTTATACTATATATATTAGTTGTTATTGTGATAGCGCTTATTCCTTATATAGCATCTTTAATATTTTTGCTTGCACTGGTTCTGCTAGTTTTGTCTTTGCTATATCTAATATCAGTAAATATGCTAGGTATAATGCTTGTTTGTGATCAAGATATGGATATCATAGATGCTATGAGGATATCCTTTATGAGTGTTTATAAAAACATGAGAATATTTTTCAAAATAACGGGTATATTTATATTGTACCTATTGTTCTTTATAGTTTTAATAAGTTCAATTGGTAGCATGGCTATTTCAGTGATTTCGTATTATTCACATATGGGTATAGCTATGTTTTCAATATTAATTATCTTAGATTTCATACTAATGACATTGCTATATTCTTTTATAAATATATTTATTTTAACTTTTTGGGTTGGTATATATATAAAACTAAAAACTTTCAATATATTCATGTTGACAAAAACTATGGGATAGTTTATACTTTAAATCACTAACTTTATTATTTTAATATTATGGATGAAAGATTGACTAGACTAAATGGTGATGAGTTACTTTCACCTAGTGAGGAACATGAGAGGAGATCTGAGAATGGATATTTGTTAGAGGTTGAAAAAGCTATAAAGGATTCTAGGACTGAGAATGAGAGAAGAAGAAGGATTCATGAAATAAATAGAAAATATTCAGAGTCAAGATAAATTTTAATTTAATATTTAAGTATTATGGGAATAGAAGAAGAAATATATGTTGTAGAAGTTGATGAAAGTGCAAGAAGAATTTTGGAACAGAAGCGTGCTATAGTTGTGGGGAAAGCTATAGATGGAACAGATTTAAGCTCAGATGAGCAGAGAATGTTAGAAGAACTGTATAGAGAGGTGGATGGAGTAAGAGAGGGAGATCCGGAAGGTTGGTATGGAGAATAAAATTACTGGATTTTATATTTTTCTTGCTGAGGCGTATATATAGAGTTGAGCCCATCCAGCATATCCTGAATATTCATCGTTTACTATATCTTGTATTTCAGTAATTTTATAATTTTTATAAACATTCTTTACATGTTTTAATATCCAGGTATCTATAGGAAATGCTGAATTTACTCCCATAGAATAGAGTAGTATGCATTTTGCTATTTTATCTCCAACACCTTGGAACGAAATAAGTATCTTATATGCATCTTTTGGGTTTAAGTTATGGAGGTTATATAAATCTATATTTTCATCTAGGATTTTTTTTGCAGTGTTTTTTATATATTTTGCTCTAAAACCTAATTTTGCATTCTTTAATGTTATATCATCTGCAGATTCCAATCTTTTAACTTCAGGAAATGTATAAAAGCTATCTTCTAATGCTGGATTTTTTGAATCAGTGAATTCTATTTTATCTCCTAAATACAAAGAGAGAAGTCTATAGGAAGTATTTATTTTAGGCACATTATTGCAACTTGATATTAAGTATGCAAAAGTACATTCATATTCATCTTGGTTTATTATTCTTAAACCCCTATACTTATTTATACTTGATTTTACTATAGTATCTTTAGAAATTTTTTTTATAATATCATCGTAGTTAACATTAAGATTGAAATAATTACTTATAGTTTCTTCTTTAATTTTTGGAGATGATTCTATATGAAGATAATTACCAATCTGTTTAACTTTTAAGGCATGTTTTCCTATAACACCTTTATACTCATTATCAGTAATTTTCACCCATGAAAAACATTGACCAGAATCAAGAGTATATTGCAGATTAAAATCTTCAGTTTTTATTACCATTATAAGTTGACAAATATATAGAAGTATTATACATTAATATTGGTTAATTATAGACAATTTAAATGGCAAAAAATTATACTAAACATATTGGAATTTTGAAAGTTTTACCCTTCGCTATTTTAAGTTTAGCACTTGCGACATCTGTTTATGCCGCATCACACAATTCTAACGCACAACAATCTACAGGAAATCCAAATACGACTACAAATACTATAACTACGCCAGGAAATAATGTTGTCCCAACACCTTCTAATGGTAATGGAAAAACTGTAGGTCAGAATGCTAAAGCTAGTGGATTAGCAACATCTTGTAAAGCAAAGATAGTTGCTATTGTCCAAAGATCTAACCATATGTATGATCTTGCAAAAGTACAAGAGAGAGCATTTACCAAAATTGCACTCAGTGTAGAATCTTTTTATTCAAGTAAGGTTACAGTAAAAAATATAACAGTTCCAAATTATCAAGTTCTAGTAGCTAACATACAGGCTGCAGAAGATTCTGTTCTTGCAGCAGAAACAAAAGTATCTGGGGATGCAGTAAATCTTACTTGTAGTACTACAAGCCCACAAACAATGGTGTTGGTATTTAATACTGATATGAAAGCTCAAATATCTGCATTAAAATTGTATAGAATAAGTATAGTTAATCTTATTGTGGCTGTTAAATCTAGTTTATCAACAAGGACTTAAGTTCAACTAAAAATTAATTATGGATAACCAAAATACTGATATAGAAATGAAAAAAATGCACAATGATCTATTAGCCTACAAGGTTATAGCATTAGTTGTGTTTCTATTTCTTGCTTTAGCTATTATTTACATAGTTGATCTATTAAATAATCCACAGTCTACAACTACCCAACAGACCCAGAGTATGACCACTAACACCCAGAATCAACCTCCTACAGTACCTACGGTTAATAATTCTACAGATTTAAATAGTGCATTAAACTACCTAAATGGTACGCATTTAAGCTCTATAACATCAGGTATATCCCAAAATACATTACAGTAGTGAAGCTCCCTTTATATCAGCCTTGTTGTCTTTGGATATAAAAATGTTTTTATAATCTTTTAGGCCATTAGTTAATCTTTCATAAAAAATAGAATTTTTAGTTATAAATGATCCTTGCCCTAGTAAAGAAGTATTCTGATATTTGTTAGTGAATGCAATAATTAAAGCTGTAGTATATGATGCTGCAATAGAGGCAATTTCTACATATGATAAATCATACTTGCTTAACGCTTTATATGAAATATATTCTTCTAAAAGTTTACCTCCACTGGAACTGGTTCCAATGAGTCTGGACTCATTGAGTCCAGACTCAAGATTACTCATCTCTAATCTACCTACTTCAGAGTTTATGAAAAACCCATCCTTTATATAAGATAAGTTTACACCAGTTCCTGAGAGCACAGATATATATGTATCATAATTGGGGTTTTTATAATAATTATAAATATTACTAGCAACTGCATCATTCACAACGTTTATCTTTATATCTTGATTAATAATTTTTCTGAATTTTTCATTAATTGAAAAACTGGCATTTATAAAAGGTATTTCTTTTGATACTATATCAATTTTTTTATATATACCGTCAATATATCCATTAAGTCTTTTTGCTATAAATGGATAAGAAAATATTATATTTAATTTATCTGTTTTATCAGTAATATATAACCTTTCTCTACCATAATTTACTATGTATTCGAAAAAATTTTCTTTATCCCTGCTAAACCTTATAATATCTTCTTTTAGAATTTCTGTATTTTTTACTTGAGCATAATATACATGTGATCCACCGATACCTATGATTATCTTCTCAGTATCTGTATCCACAATTTTAATATCATCAATGATTATAGCTGAATTTATATTCAGTAATTTATCCCTATTTTCACTTATATGTGAAGAAATAGTTCTAATTTGATATTTGTTAAGTTGTTCCATTTTTACTTTGATATTTTTCTTTTATTTTATGCATATTTATATATATAGAACCTACCCCTATGAATAAAACTGTAGTCATAACCATAACAAATGCTAGACCTAAATTATGTAGGTTGTGAATATTTAGTGGTGTAACAATGTGTAGATTTGCAATTTTAGGGAAAACTAGTCCAAATATTCCTCCTAATATAAAAACTAAACCTCCTCCAAAAAGTGTATTACCTGCAACTTTAGACGCCAATTTTAACCCTTCTGATTCAGGAACTTTCATATTCCTAATCCACCTGCCAAAAATACTACCAAAAATAGCCTGAACAAACATAGTTCCTATGCCAAAAAATACTCCTGGTAGGAATGCTACATACATATTTGGCATTTTTGGGACAAGTACGGTATATAATATTAATGCAAAGGCTCCAAATCCCCACCCTGCTATAAATCCGTGTAAAAGTGCCATGGAAGGTTCTATTTGTCTTGGTGTATCATCAAATTCATGATGTTTATGTTTGCCTATCCAAGATGGAGGAATAAGTTCAATATGGAATATTTTATGAACCCTTAAAACATATATTCCTACTAAAAACATTGCTAATCCTACTACTATATATACATAATAATTTAAAGAAGGAAATTGCGACCAGTTTATAAGTGCAAAATAAGCTATTTCAGATGCTATTGCTCTTTGGACTGTAAATGCTAGTGAAAATAGTATTGCTACATATAACCCCTTTCTAGATGAAAAACTTCCTATTGCATAAGAGAAAGTTATAGGCCAGGTATGTTCATCTGGAGTTATACCATGAACCAGTCCTAATAAAAATGCGTAGAATAATACTGTTAGAGTAGCTTCAAATACCATTAAATCTAAATTGTTATTTAAGTTTTTCTTTTAATCCTTTAATATCCTTATTCCATATTTCTCCGTCAAACCAAGATAATCCTTTAAATTGTAATTTATATATTGACTCTTTTTTATATACACTTCCAAGGTAAATATACTTAAGATTATGCTCTTTTGCAAAAATTATTGCTTTTAACATCATACATATTCCCATATTTGAATTGAAATATGAAAGATCATAGAAAGGATATGAATAGTGTACCATAGAATTATTCATGTATGACAGTGCATATCCTTGTGCAGAACCTACATTATTTAAATTTTTATCTTTATAAATAAAAACTATATTCATGTTGGATTTATCCATATTCATAAACATTTCTCTGATTTTATTAGCAGTCATTACTTTATCTCCAAATCTTGTTTTATAATATATAAATCCCATTTTATGTATAGTATAAGCGTACTTATTATAAGGTAACTCTTGTTTTTCTATATATATATTTTCAGTTTTTTTTAAAATTCGTCTATTTTCACTTGTTAATTCAAAATCTTCTAAGTCTAACCTTAGGCTTCTTATCTTCTGCATAACATTTTTTCCTTTTCTTACAAAAACAAACCCTTCATTATAAAGGCTTGCTATATCATCTGTATTTTTAATTGTTATCTCCTTATAATATTCATACATATTTTTATTATAACAAAATTTGTAATTTTAAAATAAACATTGTATATACTAATATTCCATTTTTTTATAATATATGATAACATCCATGTATATGAATTTTTTTAAAAGATCCGAAAGGAATTATTACTTAAAATTACTGAGCTTTGCTTTAGGTATATTGTTTTTAGCAGTGGGTTATTCTATTGTATACATACCAGTTTTAGTAGTATTAATTATTATAGGTATAATATTTTTATACTTTTCTTTTTTTGAAAACCCTTTTTCCAAAATACATACAAAAACTAATTTATCTTTAGAAAATAAAGATGAGTCTAAATCTAATCTTAAAGTAGCTAAAATTGTAAAAACAGCTTCAAAGAAAAAAGTTACTAAAAAGGTTCCAGTAAGTGAATCAAAGAAAACTACTAAAGCTACTAAAAGTGTTTCCAAAAAATCTAAAAAATAAAGATCTAACTCCCAATGAAACATTTTACTGAAAATAGTGTATATATATACAGTTAAGAAATATGATTATGTTAAAGAACAAAAATTATTATATATTAGTTGTAATTTTATTTATCATTGCAATAGTGGGACTTGACATATACAATTCAAATTCTACAAAAGTTATAAAACCACAAACAAGTTTTTTTTATAAAAGTTACTCACAATATTCTCAAAATCAAACAAATAATAATGTTGTTGGTAATGTTAATAGTGTACTAATATCAAAAGTATTAATGTCTAAAAACATTAACGGAGAAAATTTTGATACAACTCCTATAGTTGCAGGAGATGCTATATATGTTGGTACAATGAATAAGGCAAATTTATCTGGTGGGCTTTTAGCATTGTCTAGAGTTAATGGTAATATAATATGGAAAGATAATTTTTCAAACTGGATAATGACTAACCCTGTTGTGGTACCTCAGATTAACATGGTTTTTATTGGATCAGGAAACAGTATTAAATATGGACCTAACAACTCTTATAGAGGATTAGGAAACAATTTTGTGTATGGTATTAATATTTCAACAGGAGCAATAATGTGGAAATATAAAACATTAGGAGAGAATATGCCTACCCCTATATACAATAACGGAATTTTATATTTTGTGAATGGAAATAGAACATTTTATGCATTGGACGCCATAACTGGAAAAGAGTTATGGACATTAAATATTGGGTCTATTGTATCAATGTCATCTCCTATACTTATTGGCAATAATGTATTTTTTGGAGGATCTAAACCATATAAATTCTTTGATGTAAATATACAAACTAAAAGTATTAAATGGGCAATATCTTTCAAAAACCTCCCCGGAGGAGTTACTATAACAGGTGGACTTGATGATACAACACCAGTTTATTATAAAGGATATTTATATACTAATGCTACAATGTTAAAGGATTATACTACCAATTCTGGGTATGAATATTTGTATAAAATTAATGCTGGGACGGGTAATATAGTATGGTCACTCAATGAAGGATATGGAGTTATAAATGAACTATCAGATCCAATGGAAGGTTCTGTTCCTACACTTAAAGGGAATACCATTTATACTGGATCTAATACAACAAGGAGTATATTTGCGGTAAACATTAATACAAAGAAAGTAGACTGGTCATACAAGATTAATGGTATGATTAATGCGCCTTTTATTATAATAAAAAGTTATATATATGCTATAACAGGGAATGGGAACATTTATGTTATTGATAAGAGTAATGGAGCTTTTGATGCAAAAAGGACATTAGGAGGTCCAGAAATAGCATCAGGGTTGAGTTTTTATTCAGGTAAATTCTATGTAACCACAGGAAACGGGAACTTCTATATTCTTCACTAAAATCCCTGTATAATACAGAACGTATGGAAAATTCTAAAATTAGAAATATAGCTGTCATTGCTCATGTTGATCATGGTAAAACTACTCTAGTTGACAGTTTTATGAAACAATCAAATATGTTTAGAGACAATGAGGCTTTAATGACTCAATCTTTAATCATGGATAACATGGATCTTGAAAGAGAAAGAGGTATTACTATAACTGCCAAAAATATATTTATTAAATATAAGGATTATAAAATAAATATTATAGATACACCTGGTCATGCTGATTTTTCTGGAGAAGTTGAGAGAACTTTAAATATGGCGGATGGGTGTTTATTAATAGTTGATGCTCAAGAAGGGCCTATGCCCCAGACAAGGTATGTACTTCAGAAAGCATTGGAGTTAGATAAAAGAATAATAGTAGTAATTAATAAAATAGATAAGAAGTTTGCAGATATAGATAAAACATTGTCTGAAATAGATGACCTATTTTTGGATCTTGCAACTTCTGATAATCAATTGGAATTCCCTATATTTTATGCAATTGCTAGAGAAGGTATAATTTTTGATAAGCTTCCAGATTTAAATACTAGAATGGAGTATAAATCAGGCTCTTCTGGATCTGATGTATCACTCCTTTTTGATAGTATAATAAAAGATATTCCACCTCCTTCTGGAGATTTAAACTTCCCGTTTCTACTTCAAGTTTCGTCTATTGATTATGATGAATACACTGGATCTGGGGTTGTAGGAAAAATTTTACAAGGAGAGATACAAAGAGGAGACTCATTAGATATACTTGGCTCTGCATCTATAAAAAAGTTTAAAGTTCTAAAATTAATTGTTTCAAATGGTATAAAAAAAGAGGAAGTACAAAAAATGCAAGCAGGAGATATAGTGACTATAATTGGTGCTACGGATGCAAAAATTGGAGATACAATAACGATGCCAGGAGAAAATGAGAGACTCCCAGATTTAGATATACAGGAACCATCTGTTAGGATAAAATTTGAGGCTAATACTTCACCTCTAGCAGGTAGGGAAGGTAAATTTATTACTTCAAGACAGTTACTTGCAAGACTAGAAAGAGAATTACAAAAAAATGTAGCAATGAAACTTGAAATTTCTGGGGATCAATTTTTTGTATCTGGAAGAGGAGAATTGCATTTATCAATATTAATAGAGACACTAAGAAGAGAGGGATATGAATTTCAAATTTCAAAACCAGAAGCTATTACGAAGATAATTGATGGGAAAATTTATGAAGGACAGGAAGATTTATTTTTAGAGGTTGGTAAAGATTCTATAGGTATTATAACAACTGCACTTTCAAAAAGAAAAGGAGAGCTTGTAAATATGCACACTGACAATAATGATATAGTTCATTTTCATTATAAAGTATTAACAAGAAATCTATTTGGCCTTAGAGGAGAGCTTGTAAATGATACAAAGGGTACAGTTATTTTTAACAGTTCCTTTTCTGAATTTGTACTATCCAAAGGCGGTGCAATGTATAAAGATAGGAAAGGGGTTTTAATTGCATCAGAAGCAGGAAGTACAACATCATATGGGCTTAATAAAGCTCAAGAGAGAGGGACTTTATTTGTGGCTCCAGAAGAACAGGTTTACGAGGGAATGATAGTTGGTATAAACAAATATGATCAAGATATGGAAGTTAACGTATCCAGAGCAAAACATTTAACTGGATTACATTCAGATATAGGAGAGGAAACCATAGTATTGATGAAAAATATAGAGCTTACTATCGAGCTTGGGATAGATTTTATAGCAGATGATGAATATTTAGAAATAACTCCAACGAATCTAAGATTAAGAAAAAAATACCTTAGAAAGTCTGATAGAAGTAAATTTAATAAAGAATAGTCTCATATAGAAAGTAGAGACAAGCTTGTGTATAATTAAATTATGAATATATTAATATATGTTTTAATTGGAATTGTAATAGGACTTTGGTTTGCAAAAAAATATAAAACCAGGGGAGGGCTATTTATAGATAT
Organism: bacterium; assembly: GCA_021805885.1. The sequence continues at coordinate 19,374 of JAJZDR010000083.1, forward strand.
AATTACTGGAATTATAGGAGCAATGATTGGAGGCCTTGCAGGTGATTCTTTTATATCTAGTACACTCTTTAGTATATTACTTTC
>JAJZDR010000016.1 GCA_021805885.1 bacterium
ATCTACTTTTGTGTATTTGAATATAAGTTCTTGAGCTTCTTTCAATTTTATTATAGGAACATTTTTCGGTATTAGAGGTAATTTTTTTTGTAATATTTCCAATTCCCTTAAATTTTCTTTTTCAACTTTATCCCTGATATATCTTATTACATTTATACAAAAAGATATGATATCAAGGTAGGAATTGATAAATCCCATTTCAAACTCATACTGTATAAACTCAGAAGTGTGTCTTGAAGTTCCATATTTTTCTGCTCTATAAGAATGAGCTATAGCAAATACTTTTTCAAACACACCAACCATAATTTGTTTATATAATTGTGCAGATTGTGATAAATATGCATCTTTACCATAATATTTAAACTTAAATAATTCAGATCCTCCTTCTGTAGCACTTCCCACAATTGTTGGTGGAAAAATCTCTGTGGCATGATCTTTTATTGCATATTCCCTGTATGCATCTGCCATTGTTGCTTGAATTTTAAATATAGCTCTTTCTCTTGGTGCTCTCAAAACAATCGGTCTATTATCAAGAATAGTATCTATGTTTGCATGAATTTCCGGTTTGTTTATTTCTATTTTTAATGGTTCTGTAACTTTTGATATTACAGTTATTTTAGGGTCATGGATTTCAGCTTTATTTAAAGATCTTTCATCATATACACAGATACCTTTAACTTCTATAACACTTTCATCCATAAGATCCTGTACTTTTGAAATCTCTTTTGAATCCTTTAAAACTATTTGTATTAGACCGTCTCTGTCACGAAGAATGATAAAATTAACCTTTCCCATCATTCTTTTTTGGAATATATGCCCTTTTACGAGTACATCCTCTTTGTTATGATTTTTTAAATCTAAAGAATATATTCTCTCCATTATTTAACTAGCTTTTGAAACAGCCCTTGTTTCTCTAATTAATGTTATTTGTACTGTTCCTGGATAAGTATTTTCTTTTTGTACTTTTTCGGCTATTTCATGTGAAAGTAAAGCTAATCTTGCATCATCTACAATGTCTGGTTTCACTATGACTCTTACTTCACGTCCAGCATATATTGCATAAGCCTCTTCAACCCCTTCAAATGATTTTACAGTATCTTCTAATTGTTTAATTCTTGTAGAATACATCTCTGAAGAATTGTTACGAGCTCCAGGTCTACCTCCAGATATTTTATCTGCAACTTTTGTTATAGCACTTTCAACACTTGTTGGTTCAGCCATATCATGATGTGCAAATATAGCATTTATTACTTGTTCTTCTAAATTATATTTTCTTGCAATTTCTGCTCCAAGCTCTACATGAGATCCTTCTTGTTCTGCAGTTATGACTTTTCCAATATCATGGAATAATGCACATTTTTTGGACATATATACATCAGCATTCAAGCTGATTGCAAGATTCTCTGCAATTTGTACCATCTCAAGAGAGTGAGTAGCTAGGTTTTGTCCGTAACTATATCTATATTTCATTCTTCCAAGGAGTAAGATAAGTTCAGGTCTTAACCCTGTAATTCCTGCATCATAAGCTATCTTCTCTCCAAATTTTCTGATCTCTTTTGACAAATCTTCTTTGGCTTTTTTTACTAACTCTTCTATTTTTCCAGGATGAATTCTCTTATCCTCTATTAAATTTCTTAGTGCTATAATACCTACTTCTCTTCGTAGTGGATCAAAGCAAGAGACTGTTATTGATCCAGGCATATCGTCTATTATTAAATCTACACCAGTTAATTTTTCAAAATATTTAATATTCCTACCTTCCTTACCTATTATTCTTCCTTTGACGTCATCATTAGGAATATCCACTATAGAAGTAGTTGCAGGTCCAATATACTCAGAAACTGTTTTTTGCATAGTTTCTATCAAAACTTCTTTTGATATATCTTCAGATTTTGCTCTTATCTCATCTTCAAATTCCTTAATTCTTTTTGCTTTTTCATTGACGAGTTCTTTATCAAGCTGTTCAAGAAGTAGTGTTTTTGCATTATCTTTTGTTAGTGAGGATATCTCTTCTAGTTTTTTCTCTAAATCACTCCTTTGTGCTATAAGACTTTCTCTGTCACGTTCTAATTTCTTCTCTTTAGACTCTAAACTAGAGCTCCTTTCATCAATATCTTTCTGTCTATTACGAATCTTCTGTTCATTTTCACTTTGAAATTTTCTAATCTCAATCTCTTTTGTTTCACTATTTTTGATAATATCAAAAGCTTTATTTTTAGCATCAAGAATAATTTCCTGAGCCTTTGTTGAAGCCATACTATTCTCTTCTTCTTTAATTTTTGTAAAATCTTCTTTGGCTTTTTTTAAATCATCTTTTAACTTTTGTTCATTTTTTGTAAAAGATAACTGTTTATAAGTAGTAAACCCGCCAAGTCCCACTACTAGTACTGACAATATAATTGTTATTAACATAATGGTTCATTTTTTTGATAAAATAAGATAAAGTTTATATATGTCATTATATCTTATATGTCTAAAAATCACAAAAAACAAGTGAATACAAAACCTAGTATAATGTTTTTAGGATCATCTGATTTTTCTCTACCTATCTTGGATATGCTTTATAAAAATTTTGACCTGAAATCCGTAGTTTTAAAAACCAATGAGCCAACACCTGTTTTTCTATATGCAAAAGAAAATAATATAAAAACCATACTATTTGATGATTTAAGTGACTTAGATCTTTCAAATTGTGACTATATAGTAGTAGCCTCATTTGGAAGAATTATTCCAAAATCTATGGTACTAAAGTATAAGTTTATTAATGTGCATGCGTCTTTACTACCAGATTTAAGAGGAGCTACTCCTATTCAAACAGCCTTATATAAAGGATATAAAGTTACCGGGGTTAGTATTATTCTAATGAATGATAAGCTTGATGAGGGAGATATATTATCTCAAGATAAGATAAATATTGATGATGGTGATAATTATAAAACACTAGAGAGCAAATTATCATTGCTTGGTACTAATCTTTTACAGAAAACTCTTTCTAATTTTAACCATATTGTACTAGAAAAACAGGATTCCTTAAAAGCTACATATTGCTATATAGATGATTTTAAAAGAGAAAAAGGTAAGATTGATTGGAATGAAACATCTTTGAATGTGAGAAATCAAGTGAAGGCTTTCTATCCAGCTTGGACATATTTAAATGGGATTTTATGTAATATCAAGGAGGTAAATTTGACTAATATAGAATCTGAAGGTCCTGGACATATTCTAAATAATACAAAAGACCTTCTTGTGGGATGTTCTGATTATTATATAAAAATAGATCTTATGCAAAAAGAAGGAAAACAATATGTTACTGGCAAAGACTTTAGGAATGGGATTAAAGTAAAGGGGTAATGTTTGTTAGTTCCCCATAATATTAATATGATATTGACAAGTATGTCAAAATTTAGTAATATAGTCATACCATGAAAGAGATGATTGTTGGAACTAAAAATCAAATAGTAATACCCAAAGAAGTAAGACAAAACATAAAAGATTTAGGCCCAGGTAAAAAAGTAATGATATATTCTTTGGATGATGAGACTATAGTAATTAAAGTTGAAAGTTCAGACTGGTTAAATGATAATTATGGTGCTATGAAAAAAATTTGGAAAACTGTTGATCCTTCAATGGAAGTTAAAAAAATGAGAAAAGAATGGATATAGAAGGTAAAAAAGTTGGACTGGATACAAATATTTTCATTTATTATTTTAATGCATCTGAGGAATTTGGATTTAAAGCAAAAAATATATTTAGTCAATTGGTTGCAAATAAATCATCTGCAGTTACTAGTATAATTACATTAATTGAACTATTATCTATCTCTTCTACTGATGAAGAAATTAGTTTTTTAAATAAACTATTATTAGGAATTCCTAATCTTAAAATCTGTGATTTGGGTCAGAATATTGGAAAAGAAGCTTCAAGAATAAGAAGGAAATATGGTTATAGTATCCCAGATTCTATACAACTTGCAACATGCATAGTTGAACAAGCTGACTTATTTATTACTAATGATAAAAAACTTGTAACATTTAGGGAATTGCGTGTTCTGTCAATTTAAACTTTGTTTTTTGTTCCAGTCCTTATCATCATAGTATACCTAGATCAAATTTATAAGTTTCTTCTTAATTATATAAAAATAAATCTGATACAAAAAGAGGGAAAACAGTATCTTGCAGGAATAGATTTTAAGAATGGTATCAAGGAAAAAGATATAGGTTTTAGATAACTTTTTATAGTTTTCTGTGCTCAGAATATATAACAAGAAGTTGACTTGCTACAAAAATACTAGAATATGTTCCTGCAGTGACACCTATAAGTAGAGCTATCACGAACCATCTTATTGTAATACCTCCAACAAGAAATAATGCTACAAGTACAAGTATAACAGTGAATGAAGTATTAAGTGACCTATTTAGTGTTTGCATTAATGAGAAGTTTATAACATAGCTAAAATCATTAGATCTCTTTTTGATAAGGTTTTCTCTGATCCTGTCAAATACCACAATAGTATCATGGACTGAGAATCCCATAACTGTTAATACTGCAGTTACAAATAGTGAATCTACCGGGGCGTTAAAGAAATGTCCCAGTATAGAGAAAGCTCCAAATACTATTAAAACATCATGAATCATTGCTATTATTGCTGCTCCCCCAAAAGCAAATGAATTTGCAGGTTTTGGAACTGCTCTAAATGAGTATGTTATATAGAATATTATTCCAAGCATAACTATTATTACTGAATATATGGCTACATGTTGTAATTGTATACCTATACTAGGCCCTATTGTTGTGACTTTTTCTGGTTTTTTTAGTTTAAAATCTTTAGTAAGAGTAGATTCTAAATTTGTTATGGTTTTCTGAGACAAAGGTTCTGTTTGTACCTGGTATGTTCCAGTTGCTATATTGGTTATACTACTACCCTTATAGTTTGAGGAAAGATATTTGTCAATGTGAGAGGCTTCAACGTTTGTTGTTTTATATATAAGATCAGTTCCTCCAGTAAAATCTATACCAAATTGAAGTCCCCAGACTAGTAGCGATATTATTGCAATAAGCATTAGAGATCCTGAGATTATAAGATAGGCATATTTGTATTTAACTATATTTAAATTCATATTTGTTTGTCAATGTAAAGTATCTGTAATAAATGTCTTGTTACCACTACTGCTGTAAAAAGACTGACCATAACTCCTATAGCTAGAGTTATAGCGAATCCACGTATCTGACTTGTTCCTAGAATATATAAAACTAATGTTGTTATAAGAGTAGATACATTAGAATCTCTGATTGAATTCCAAGCACGTTTAAAGCCAAGATTAATAACTGATTTTCTTGATCTGCCATCCTTTTTTTCCTCACGCATCCTCTCGAATATTAATATATTAGCATCGACAGCCATTCCTATAGATAGTATAAATCCTGCAATACCCTCAAGTGTAAGGGTTATCGGGATTAATTTGAATATCGCAAAAGCAAGTAGAGCATATATTAAAAGTGCAAAATCCGCTACAAGTCCTAAATATCCATAATTCCATACCATAAAAAGTAGGATTATAATAACTCCAAGTATTCCAGCATATATACTTGCTTTTATTGATGCTGATCCTAATGTAGCTGTAACTGTATTCTCTTCAATTAATTTGACTGGTACTGGTAATGCTCCAGCATTAAGTTGGTCTACAAATGTTTGTGCAGTATTCAGAGAAAAATTACCAGTTATTATTGGAGATGAAACAGTTCCATTTGCGAGGTTTTTGTTAATTATAGGGTTCTCAATTATTTTTCCATCCAGAGCTATTCCAATAGGTTTCCCAACATTTGATTTTGCAAGGTTTGAAAATTTATTTAGACCTTCTGGTTTAAAATTTAACTGTATACTAGGAGATGTAGATCCTTGTTGGTATATAATTGATGCACTTTGCAGATCAGCTCCTGTAAGATTTGTTTTTTTTGAAAAATCTGATATAGGAATGTTTGCTGTTGTGACAGCTGATAGATTAGCATTCTTTTTTAAAGTTAGAAACTCCAGTTTAGCTGTTTCTCCTACAAGCTTTTTTGCCTCTGCTAAATTTTTTACACCCGCAAGGTCAACTACAATCCTTTGTTGTTTCCCATATGTTTCTGTATATACTTGTGCATTAGCAACTCCATAAAGATTTACCCTCTGTGATATTATATTTCTAGCTGCTTGCATTGCAGATGAAACCTGACTACTTGGAATTTTCGAAGTATCTGCGAGTAGTACTAATTGTGATCCACCTTTTAAATCAAGCCCTAAGCTTGGGTTCAATGGATTTGTGTAGTGTATCCCAAGGACATTTACATTAAATGTCAAATGATTTATGGTAGTTTGATAATTTATACCAATAGGTTTTAAATTAATATTAATTTGTGGAATATCTATTGCAAGTAGAATAATAAAAAGAAATAATATTAATATAACAAATCTTTTAGACTTATTTATTTTCAGTTTATTTGTCCTAAACTTATTTGTTCCGAACCGGTTAGTTATAAATTTTAACATAGGTTGATTTTAATCTATTTTTCCACTTTGTGCAATTTACTGGGTATTAGAACTGTTATCAATTAAGTATATTTATTTATATAGATCTAGTTCATCTCCTATAAGCATTAATTTTTTATTATTTATGATATCCATTAAAAAATCTTCTCTTGATCTTTTTATGGATTCAAATTCGAGAGGTGATAGGTAAGTATAGTTAATTTCTCTTTTTAATTTTAACTCTGAATCTTTTATAATTTTATCAAGGTATACATTGTCTATTTGAGAACCTATTATTAAAAGATCAATATCAGTTTCACTTTTTTTTCTATCTTGTATATATGCATTTGATAATATTGCCATTTTTATATTACCTATTTTTGCTTTGTGTTTTATTATTTTTCCACCAATTCCAAATTCTTTATTTATCATTGATAAGAGTTCATCAAAAAATATAAAATCCTTATTTAAAGTGTAATATAATCTATTTCCATTCTTTTCACTTATAAGCATATTAACTTCTTCAAGTTCCTGTAGAATTCTTCTTACTGCATTAATTTCCTCATCAATTTCTCTGACTATTGACCTTACATGATATGAAGATGCTGTATGTAACATGAATAACTTGATAATTTTTACTCTAACTTTGGAAACAAGGAATGTGTCAATCATATATTTATGGAGTGTAAGTAAAAGAACCTGTTTGTGGTTGTAATATTTCAAACCAAATTTCTCCTCTTTGGAATGTGATAGGATTCCCATTTAAATCTTTAAATTGCATCCTAGAATTATTACTTGTTTTAGTCCAAGTAGCTTTAATCTCTTGTCCATTGTTAAATACATATGCATTACCTGACCCAACTGTTTGCATTATCCATATAGGAGCTGCAGCTTCTGTGGTACCTTCTCCAGGGTAACTTTCAGTATAACCATTCATGTACAAAACTACTACATTCTTTGCAGTTAAAGATTGATTAGTATTGGCATCATATTGGAGAGTTCCTCCATTGTATCGTATATAATTGTTGTTTGATTGGTTGTATATCCATTCTACAGAGTAGGGTACAACTCCTTGATCAAAAAATATATTGATCTTTGATCCATTTGCTCCAAGTTGAGATACCTGTGGTGTAGATGCAAATTTGTATGGAGTTTCATTCTTTCCTAAAGTTAACTGAGAGAAAAATCCATCACTTTTTGCAAGATTCCATAACCCTAATGCATTACCATAAGCATTGTGTGGAGCATATCTTTGCAGTGATCTACAAAATGTGTAAGTTATTGATGCGGATGTAGGACATGTATTATTACTTGATGGTGTAGTAATACCATTTAAATTAGGTATATTTTGACTTTGTAATTTTTCTAAAGCATATATATTTCCACCCCAATGAGTGTATATAGCTCCAAGTCCTTGTGCCCAGGATATATAATATAATCTAGCACTTCTTATAGGACCTATTGATGTTGGAGAATTTTTTAGATAAACGGCCATAAATCTTGTTATATCTCCTTCTACTTGAGCTTCATAAACCAAGTCTGCACTATTTAAGCCAGATTGTGGTCTTGCAGGTAAAGAATTTTCTACCATAACAGCAAGTGGAGGTTTATCTAAAACACTCTTAGATGTTACATAGGTTCCGTCCAGTGGATCTAAATATTTTTGAGGTGTTTTTGCAACAACTTTTTTTACAGGTTTATTTGTGTGGGAGGTTTGAGCAACTTTTGGTATTTGTTGATTTGGTCTAAATAAAATTACCAGAATGGATATGATACCCAAAATTATAATTAATATTATTACCATAGATATCCAGAAAACATATTTTTGATTCTGACTCAAGTTTGTATACCAATTCCTAATCCTTTTAAAATGTTTATGCTTTTTGAGACTAGGATGCTCTATATCATTTTCTATTAAACTTTGAGAGTCAAAATTTATTTCTTGCATAATTAAAATATGTTCTTAATATCCAAATGCCAATGTGTAATTACATTACAAAATTTAGTATAATACATTTATATATACTTGACAATATTGTGATTATGGCATCAAAAAAAAGCTTAAAATATGAAATTGAAGTCTTAAAAGCTCATGATAAAGGGAACATGACTATAGAAAATGATTATCAACCAATTGCACGAAGATTAATATGGAGTGTGATCTTTATAATTGTTGTAATTATAATATTATTTATAATATCTATATATATTGGTACACTTCCTTTTGATCAATCTTTAAGAACTGCATTCTCCATAAAGTAGAATTTGTAATATGATATAATATCTCTATCTGATCAGTAATATAAGTGTTCGCGCATTTAGGTGTGAGGAAAGTCTGGACTGGCATTGTCGAAAGACAGTGGAGTAGATGCTATTTAACATATAGTAAGGAGAGATCTTTAGAATAAGGGCAACAGAAAATATACCGTCCTAGACATTGTGATCTTAGGATCTTGATCCTAGGGTCTAGATTTTTTGGATAAGGGTGAAATGGCAGTGTAAGAGACTACCGCTTGAGAAGTGATTCATCAAGGCATTGTAACCTCCATCTCCAGCAAGTCAAAAATAAGACGCAAAGAAGATAATAGAAATATTATCTCAAGATAGATGAACACATAAACAGAATCCGGCTTATTTATTACTGATCAGAACTTTAATATATTCAAATATTAAATAGAATAAATTTCGGAATTTATATGTCAGAATAGCAGCTATAATCCCTATTATATAACTCTGTGCTATATATATTGGGAAATATTGTCCAATAGCTATTTTTGAAAATCCAATAAGTATTAAACCTGCAATATAAGAATAACTCAATTTTTTATTATATACATAAATTATGCCTGTAATAGCTGTTAATATAACTAATGAATTTGAGAATAATATATTAAAATATGGTAGGGATATCACCCTGTTTATGTCTGGTAAAATATTGTAAGGTGCTTTCTCAAGATAAAAACCATTTATAATAATGTTGGTTATGACTCCAAATATTGCAGACAAGAATGCTAATATAATAATACTCTGATTACTTTGTTTTGTACTTACTCTGTTTTTCACAAAGAAAATTAGTATTGTTAGAATTATGAATATATATATCAGGTATTCTGAAAAAAAGATGAAAAATATATTAAAGTAATGGATAGTTAGAATAGAGTTAATCCTATAAAACAATATGGTGTTGATATTCATATAGTATTCATTTTATAATATTACACTAAATAATTATATTATATTTATTGTTATGTATAAAGTATATATATCCAAACTTATTAATTTTACAAAAAAGAATATTAATCTTGACTTAGTATATGCACATTGTGATATACCTTGTGGTATTTATGATCCTTTTGATGCAATGATGGCTGCAAGAACTGTAGCTACAATGGTGACTCAAATAAACACTATATTGGAATCAGATGATTATAAGGGTAATGAGAGTAGTATTGAAATTCAAAACTCAATAACGAGAAGAATTATTGTAAAAGAGGAACATGCGGAAAAAGTTAAAAGGGAAGTATTAATATTGTGGTCTGATTATTTTAAAGAATCTGATCTCAAGGTAGTTCCTGATTTACATAATCTTATATGGAATACTTGTAAACTTGCATCGTTAGTAAAACAAAGTGTAAGTATAGAAAATGCTAATAAACTTTCTGAATCTGTGTCAAATGTTGCAGAAGCTTTTAATAAAGTAAAAGAAGCTAGAGCCAAGAGCTAGACTTAGGACACAATATTTATTGAATGGTATTTATAAAATTTCTTAAAGTTGAGGGTGATAGTATGTATCCTACAATTGCTGAGGGTAGTGTGGTTTTTATAAGTTTTATAAAATATCTATTTCTATCACCTAAAGTAGGTGATATTGTTGTCGTAAAGACAGATAAGTTTCATGATATTCCCATACTAAAAAGGATATCAGATATTAAAGATGATGAATATTATGTTTTGGGTGATAATTTAAATGATAGTTTTGATAGTAGGAAATTTGGGTATATAAAGAAACGACATATTATAGGTAAAGTTTTGTTTTACTTATAATGTATAGATATTAAATATTGTTGATTAGATATTGGATCTAGATCCTTGATAAAAGAGTGGTTGTATGGTACTATTTGTCTAAGTTAATATGTTATTTTTTTATGAGTACAAGAAAATATGAGTTGATGTTAGCACTTAAGCCTTCTCTTCCAGAGAATGTCAGATTAAACATCCAAAATAAAATAGAAAACATTGTTAAAGATAATTCTTTAGGTATAAAGAATCAGGAAGTTTGGGGTAAAAAATATTTTGCCTTTGATGTAAAAAAACATAATGAAGGGTATTTCATATTATATAATTTGGAACAAGAAAAAGATTTTAGAGGAGAAAATATCTCAAAGTTACAAAGATCACTATTTTTAATAGGAGAAATTATACGACAAGGTATATTTTCAGTAAAAGAATTTAGTGATCCTCAAAAAAAATTGAATAGTTAATTTATTTTAGTATTAAATATTATGGCATCACGTTCATTAAATAAAGTTTTATTAATTGGTAACCTAACAAGAGATCCTGAATTAAGATCTACTCCAAAAGGAAATTCAGTATGTTCTTTCTCAATAGCTACAAATAGTACTTGGAAGGACTCTGATGGAAATGTTCAAGAAATTGCAGAGTTCCATAATATAGTAGCATGGAATAAACTGGCTGAAATATGTGCTCAGATATTAAAAATGGGTATGAAAGTTTATGTTGAAGGTGAAATAAGAACTAGATCTTGGGAAAATAAAGATGATGGAGCAAAACATACTAAAACTGAGATAAGGATAGAAGATATGAAAGTTTTATCACCATTAACAAGAGAAGTTTCAGAAAATGTTGATTTGTCTTCCAAGAATAAGGCAGAACCTTCTGTTGTTGCAGAGCCTGTAAAAGATGCTTCAGCCCCAGAAGAAGATATTAATTCTATAGATGATTTACCTTTTTAAATAATGGCTTTTCAAAATACATCTTCAAAAAAAGGAAAAAAGAAAAAAGTTTTAAAAAGACAAACGATTTGTGCTTTATGTCAAAACGGTGTTGGTGAGATATCTTATACTGATTCTTATAGATTAAAAAAATTTATATCTAGAAAAGGTAAAATTATTTCAAGATTTAGAACCGGAAATTGTAATAGGCATCAAAAAAATGTTACTAGATCAATAAAAAGAGCAAGACAGATGTCTATTCTGCCTTATTTTATAAAGGATTAAAAATCCTTCTCTGCCCTAATGAATATATTTACTGAAGACATACATGAGGTCCAAAAGTTACTAATAGTTTTTGATAGCTATTTTATAAAAGGATTTTTGTATCAAAATGGCAAAAGAGTCCATTCTAAAAAACTTTCTATCCCTCAAGAATTTTTTAACCCATTATTTAAACGAGCAGAATATGTTAGTGATTTCATATCTTCTCTTTCTAACGATCTCTACACATATTCAAATATAAATGAGAATCTTGATGTCGAGATATATACTTCATATGAAATATTGAAAAAAGATTTTCTGAAAGTAGCAAATAAAGTCTATATAACTAACCAGGAATATTTCAATAATACAGCTAAAGATTTTGCAAAAAAATTTAATAATGCGACTTGTTATGTAGTTAATGTATCTAGAAATGGTATTTTTATGTCATCATCTGGAGATAAGAAATTATTAAATCAAGAAATGGAACAATCATATGACGACATTTTTAGAATGAAGGATATATCTGACTTTGCACTTATCCAAAATAAACTAAAAAAAACTAGTATTTTTAATGCAATATCTAAATTTCCTCAAACAAAAAAGGAGTATATAGCACTACCAATAATAGCCGTACTTTTGAAAAATTTTGTAAAAAATATATCACTTGAGGATAATGGAATTACTCCTATTATTATTTTAACTGGGGATTTATATCAGTTTATGGCTGCTCCTCATCAGTATCAAGCTATTTTATCACTACTTTATGGTGTTGAATTATACGGTGCGGCAAGTTTGTATGTGGATGATGATAACATCTTTTCATTAACTTCTGTTGAAGGTACTGATGATATGCTTGAACATATATCTCATTTAGTAGATATTTTTACGATAGGATTCGATCATGGTGCATCTTTAAAAACTATAATACCAATTAAAATAGTAGATGATGAAAGTATAAGAGAAGTGCTGGTAGAGAGAGAAAATATTACAAATATCCCTGTATTTGGTAGAGCACATATTACCATAAAATTACCAAAAAACACATTTATAGGAACAAAACGAAATGAAGTTGAATTAGTGTCTAGGAATAATATAGTAATTGATACTAGAGGTAGTGAAAAAATAGATATAGTAAATATAAAAAAGTGGGTTGAGAATTTAGAACCTTTTAGTTTTTAAAACTGGTTTATAAAATAATGGATATAACGTATATAAAAAAATTTGTATATCAAAAAGGTTATAAGTATACAAGATATAATATGGATAATGCTGAAGTTGTAGTATCTCCTGGGGATAGGATTAAAGATAATACGATTCTTGCGAGAGGTACTGTTTCTAAGATGGCATATAGAATTAATGTGTCAGACTTTGTTTCAAAGCCAGAAAAATATTTACATATTGTGCACGGCCAGATTATTAATAAAGGTGATATTATGTTAAAAAAAAGGAAGAAAGTTTTGGTATCTCCAGTTGAAGGTATTGTTGATTTATCTGAACTTCAAAAAGGTCATATTCTTATAAAATCTTATCCGGAAGATATAACATTAAGATCTGATATTGATGGGAAAATAAGTAGTATTGAAGATGAGGGTAGAAAAATTATAATAGATACAGAGGTAGTACGATGTAATTTAAAATATGTTTTTGGTAAAACTATAGAAGCTAGACTCAAATATATAGCTGACAGCAAAGGTGTGTTAAATCTAGAGAATATAAACTCTTCTTGTATAGATTCTATAGTATATGTAGGTAATATAATAACACAGGAGATTATAAAAAAGTCTGTAGCTGTAGGCGTAGTAGGTATTATAGGTTGTGGTATTGAGGTTAAGGAACATCAATCATTAGAAGAACTTATTGATTCTATTCCATTAACAATAGCTATAATAGATGGTTTTGGTAAAATAGAAGATTTGTACTTTTCTAAACTTAAAAATTTTGAAAAAAAACAAATATTAATAGAAACTGAAACAAATTCAATTGTTATTCCAGATAGAGTCTCTGCAGAAGATGTTAAATCTGCATATATAAGGAAAGTAAATATTAATGATATTGTCCAGATTTTTGCTTTTCCATATTGGGGATACTCTGGTAAGGTTATTAATGTAAATACAGATGTATCTAATATAAATGTACTGTTAGATTCAAATATTGAGGTTAGTGTGCAATCAGATGATGTTATTGGTATAATATAATAATGCGTAATTTTTTCAATCAGAAACATTTAAATATCATTTTAGCTTTAATTATTGCTGTTGCCTTGGGATATTGGGTAGGAGAAAATTTTCCTCAGACCTCATATGTTCCTGTTTCTCAAGTTGCTCAAGGTTTATCTTCTAATGGTGTAAATTCTAATCTTTTCAATAATGTATGGAATCTAATTCATACTCAATATTTCTATCCTAATGTATCAAATTCAGCTCTAGATTATGGTGCAATTTCTGGAATGGTATCATCCTTAGGAGACCCACACACTGTTTTTTATAATCCAAATCAAGCACAACTTTATTATAAAGCTGTTTCTGGAAATTCTTTCGCAGGTATTGGAGTATCACTTGGATATAACAAAAATGGTAAGGTAACAATAGAACAGGTGTTACCAAATACCCCGGCTAAGAAAGCTGGAATAGCAGTGGGTGATACCATAGTGAGTATAAATGGTAAAACTAGTGGAGTTTCAAATATAAATAATGTAGTATCAGTTGTTCGTGGGAAGCAGGGGACTCCTATAACACTAGCTCTAAAAACAGATACTGGTAGTATTATAACATATAAATTGGATAGAGAGTCTGTACATGTATCAAGTATTTATATAAAACAATTACAGAATGGAATTGTAGATGTAGAGATTCTAAGATTTTCTGATAACTCACTAACTCAATGGGAAAATAATTTTAAGCAAAAAATGGCACAAGTTACGGCAATGAATCCTAAGGGTATAGTGTTAGATCTAAGGGGTAATCCTGGAGGGTTTTTTGAAGCTGCAATTTATGCTGCTGGAGAATTTCTACCTGCAAACACTCTTGTGGCAAAACAGCAAAATAGAAATGGTACATATAACGAATTCTATACAAGCTACCAAGGTTCTCTACAATCAATTCCTATGGTTATACTTGTAAATGGAGGAACTGCTTCGGCAGCTGAAATTCTGACAGGTGCATTACAATACTATCATAGAGCCACTGTAGTTGGTGAAAATACTTATGGAAAGGGTACTGCTCAGAATGTCTTTTCATTTACGAATGGATCTTTACTTATAATGACTACAGAACATTGGTTACTACCTAGTGGTAGATGGATTACACCACAACACCCAATAATTCCAAACATAAAAGTGAGTCTTTCATCCAAAGATTTTTCAAAGGGTATAGATACTCAGCTTAATAAAGCTATAAGTCTTCTTTAGAATTTAAATAATTTCTCTTCTAGTGGAATCTTGTATATGAGTTAGAATTATATATTGACTCTGTTTTGTAATCTTCGCTGTATTCTGAATACTATTTTTATCTTTAGAGTTATCGCTATATATTATGATCTCATCCTCAACATTTGGATCTTTTACATTGGATAAATCTATTGTTGATATATTCATACTCACTCTACCTAGTATTTTACATAATTGATTTTTGTAAAGCATGAATCCTTTATTTGATAAGTGTATATCAACGCCTTCAAAATACCCTGCTGATACTATTCCAATTTTCATACCATTCTTTTCTTTCGCTCTAAAAGTTTTATCATAACCGATATATTCGTTATAATTTATATTTTTAATTTGAACCAATGTTGATTTTAAAGATAATACAGGCTTTATATATTCTCTGATTTTTAAATTTGGAGGAGTATATAGTCCTAAACCTATTCTTGCAACATTACAAAATTTAAAATCTAAATTCTTATTAATAAATCCATATGTTGCAGTTATATGCTTGAATTTAAATTTATATCCAGCTTCCTCAAATAAATCTATAGCTGTTTTGAAAATCTCTATTTGTGTTCTTGAAAAAGTAGTATCATTACCATTAGATAAATGACTCATTATCCCCTCAATCTTTATATTTTTATATCTAGATATACTATTTATAAAATTAGGGATATCTCCTATTTGTATGCCTTCTCTGTGCATACCTGTATCTATAAATATGTGCAGGCTTATGTCTTTTTGATTTTTATATATATAGTCTAGTGTTTCAATATCATATATAGCTAGTTTAATATTAGATATTTTTTTAAATTGAAAATTATTTTTTATTGTGTATCCCGTTATGAGAATAGGAGTTCTAGTTTTTGCATCTTGTAATTTGTATGCTTCATATAAACTATCAACAATTATAAATGGGGAATTAAGGGGATCTATTATTTTTGCTATCTCAACTATTCCATGACCATATGCATTACTTTTTAGAACTGGAGCAATGCCAATTTCTTTATATAAATTTTTATAATAATTATAGTTAGAGGTTAAATTATTTTTATTGATTTCTACCTTGTTGAGATTTTTATATTTCTGTTTTGTTTTTATAAAAGTCTTCATTATATATATTTTATCTTTATAAATCTATTTTGTCCAAATTGATCTTTTATAATTTCTTTTCTTTTTTTTATATATTTTATTTGCCACGGATCTAACTCCAAAAATAGTACACCACTAAAATTTTTATTATCAAGGTCTTTAATTAATTTATTTATAAGATAAAGGCCTTTTGATTTCGTAAAAATAGCAATATGAGGTTCATAAAGATATACAGATTTTGCTATTTTCTCTTTTTTATTTATATCTATATAAGGGAGATTAGCAAATATGCAATCAAATTTTGATACATCAATATTTGCTAGAAGATCTGATTGTATTATGGGAATTTCTAAATTTCCTAAATTCTTATAAGCAATCTTTATTGCATTTTGTGAGATATCTGACATTGTTATATTTATATTTGTATATTTTCTCTTTAGAGTTATTCCCACAGCTCCTGATCCACATCCAAGATCTAGTACTGATTTATATAAAGATAAATAAGGTATTATAGTTTCAGTTTCTTTACGTGGAATTAATACATTATTATCTACATAAAAAATTTGATTTTCAAAATATGCAAAGTTCAAGATATACTCTATTGGTTCTTCATTATCAAGCCTTTTTTTTAAATCTAGGTATTTTTTCTCTTCAATCTTTGATAATGTATATTCAGGGTTATATGTTTTTTTATCTTCGATTATTGATTCTAGTAAAGATTTATAGTCCCTATCATTGGATTTTAATATATCAATTACTTTAAGCATTTTCTTCATTGTTTCTTACAAGATCAATGAGTTCTTGTAACTTTCCTCTTTCAAATATATCTTGGATGTGAAAATTCATTTGCTTTCCTAATCTGTGGTCAGTAATACGATCTTGAAGAAAATTGTAGGTTCTAATCTTTTCTGACCTTTCTCCTCCTCCCATTTGCTCTTTTCTAAGTTTAGAATCATTCTTTGATTTATCCTCCTGATTCTTTAGATATAATCTTGATCTTAGAACTTCAATGGCATTCTCTTTATTTTGTAATTGAGAACTCGTTTTTTGTGAAGTTGCCATAATCCCAGTAGGAATGTGTACTATTCTTACTGCTGAAGATGTTTTGTTTACATGCTGTCCTCCAGCACCAGATGCTCTATAATAGTCAATTTTGAGATCTTTATCATTAATTTCAAAATCAGACTCTTTAACTATTGGTAACACCACTACTGATATTGTAGATGTATGTATTCTTCCACTACTTTCAGTTTTAGGTACACGTTGCACTCTATGTACTCCACTTTCATATTTAAATTCTCTATATACAGAAGTACCTTTTATTTCAGTTACCAGCTGTTTTATACCACCACTTTCATCATATACCATATCTACTATCTCTTCTCTCCAACCTTTATCTCTGATGTATTTTTTGTACATTTCATATATTTCTCTGGCAAATAATGATGCCTCATCACCCCCTGTACCAGGTCTTATCTCAAGGATTATATCTTTCTGGTCATACTGTCCTTGGTTTTTATATTTGTTTTCTATATTCTGGATTCTTTCATCAAGAATTTTGTTTTCTTCCTCAATAATATCTTTAAGTCCTAAATCTTTGATCTCATTATTTTTTTGTATTTCTTCTTTTAATGATTTGATATCCTCGAAATCTTTTATAAAAGATTTGATTTCATTATATTCATCTATGATTAAGTTTATTTCTTTTGGGTTTTGTTGTATTTTATCTTCAAGTAAAAGAAGTCTATCCTTAAACTCTATATATTTTTGGAGGTCCATGATTTTTCTCTTAGGATTTATTTATCTAAAGCTTGCATCATTTCTCTTAAAGTCATAGGGGTTGTTCTTTTCTGTACCTTTTCTACTACTTTTTCTTGAGTTTTTTTAATAGCTTTTATTTTTTTTGCCGTATCTGTTCTTGATGTAAATTTCTTAACTCTATTTGCTGTATCTACAATCTTTTGCTCCCCTGTATAGAAAGGGTGGCAAGAAGAACAAAGTTCCACACTCATAGAAGATACTGTTGATCCGAATGTCATAACATTTCCACATGAACAGGTTACTTTTGCTTGTTGATAATTAGGATGTATATTCTTCATAACCACAATATTATATCAGACTGCCATATTATAGGCAAATTTAGTCTTGTCCGATGTCAAATAGCATTGAAATGAGAAAAGAAATAATTGAAAAGATAGCATTGAAATAAAAAGTGTGAGAAGTCATAATTAGTTTAAGATGTATCTAAAAATGACTAACTCACACAAGTTAAGTATAGAACAAATAAAGAATCTTTTAAATGTAGAGAATCTAGATA
>JAJZDR010000044.1 GCA_021805885.1 bacterium
TCAGTAATAATCTTAAGGTTATTTATACTTTTAACCTTCCTTTTAGCTTTCTCTATCACTATCCCCTCTAATATTAATGATATTGGTTCTAGTATAACTGACGATAATATAATGTATATAGGTGTTAGAAAATATATGAGGATCACAAATAGTATTACAGGGATAATATTTTTTGAATATACTATGGTTAGATATAAAGTTATAATCTGCAAAATCAAAGTAAATACTATATATGTTTTAATTTTAATCGTATATACAAGTTTATCTTTAAAATTATATTTTTTAAAAATCCTTGATCTTAAAACAAAAAGAATAAATTTATATAAATCATATTCGTACAATTGAAATATATAGAGGTATCTATAATATATATTATACATTTTTGTTCTCTTTTAAATTTAAATATTTTTTTATTATACCTGTAAAGAGATAAGGATTTTCAAGATGAGCGAAATGTCCATTGTTTTTCATAACCTCCAAAACAGATTTTTCTATGCCATTTTTAAATATATATGCATCTTTTAAGTCTAATTCTTTATCTTTGTCACCCCAAAGTATCAATGTAGGGGTTTCTATTTTATTAAGTTTTTCTTTAGCATTATAAGATATAGCATTTAAAAATAGATTTTTATATTCCTTTGCATTCTTATAATCATTACTTCTTAGTTTTCCTGCTATATAAGCAGATCCAGGTATTTTTTTTAGGAATTGTATTTTTCTATATGGGGTTTTATGTATTATTCCTGCAGAGCTAAACAATATTAAATTGGAGACAACTTCTTGGTGTTTAGAGGTGAAATCTATTGCTATTCTACCACCAAATGAGTGTGCTAATATATTAACTTTTTTTATTTTTAAATCATTTATAAAAGAAAATAAATATTCACTATAATCTGAAGTCATAAAATTATAGAAGCTATCATCTTTACTATCTCCAAATCCAGGTAAATCAGGACATAATATATCCATATCTTTAGACAATAATCCTATTACTCCTTCCCAAGATTCCTTATTTTGCATCCATCCATGTAGTATTAATAGTGGTATTTTTCTAGAAGGACCTTTTGAATAGAAATAATACATTTTTTTATAATGCATATTTTGTAAATTGTTATCAGACATACTGTGATTATACAATAAGGGAGTGTTCAATTAAAGTTTGTATTAATATATAATTATACATATACTTTATTATAAAAATTATAGTGAATATATTTTTAAATCTTTTGTTTGGATTTATTATATCTGGAGTGGCATTTATTCTTATTATAGTATTTGACTTTATAGCAAATTTTTTTATTGATAATAAGAATATAACTAGAGGTATTATACATATTTTTTTTGGATTGGTTTCAATATTTCTAGCTCTCCATCTCCTTGAAGTATCTTTCATTACTATAATTATTCTATCTTTCTTTATAATATTTCCATCATATAAATTAAAACTACTTTCATCTATTCATGGAGTTCACAGAAAGACATATGGAGAATTATTTTTACCTGCAGGTATTTTATTTGCATATATATTTTCTTTTTCAAATATGCATTACTTTGTAGCTGTAGTTTTAATACTTACACTTGCTGATCCTATTGCGGGGTTTGTTGGTAGTTATATAAATAAAACTAAAAAAACTAATCTGGGATCTATAGCTTTCTATATAGTAACGTTTATTATTCTATATATAATGTTTCCTCAATATAACATAATTTATATTGCTATAATTGGATTAATAATTACTTTAGTTGAAAGGGTCTCTATTTTGGGGGCGGATGATATTACAATACCATTATCCGCACTTGTACTTATTTATCTTCTTGCACTATTTTCATAATACTTCTGGCAAGTTTACTACTATCATGTCTTATCAATGCTCTCTTAGTAGTATCACCTTTTTGTGGTACTACAGTTTTTTGTGAGATAACATTAAAGCGTCTTGCTTTATCATTATCTGATAGATCATCTATAATTGGGTAACCTCCTTCTTGCTCATATTTTCTTAATATGTTTTCAGGATATTTTCCATTATTTAATAATATAAAGTCTATTATGTTCTTACCAATATATTTCTCTATATCTTGAATACAGTCAGAAGCTTTATACTTATAAGTCTCGCTTTTTTTAGATATTAAGTTCATAACATATATAACTTTAGCTTTATTCTGAGAATCTTTGGTTCCATAACCCTTGGATTTTTTGATTGCATCAATTGTTCCACTCACAATAAAATTTGGTAATACACTTGTGTATAAGTCCCCTGGCCCAATTATTATATAGTCAGCATTTAATATAGCATTTTCAGCATCAAAAGAAATCATTACCTCTGGTTCTAGATATAGTTTTTTTATTCTGTATACTTTCTTATTATAATCTTGGCCTGTTCCTATATCATCATCACCTTTTACTATTTTACTATTTTCAAGTTTGGCTACTAAGGTAGCTTTTTGAAGTGATACGGGAAGTACAGTGCCTTTAATATGTAATATTTTACCCATCTGTTTTATTGCTTCTTGCTCAGACCCTAAAATCTCTATAAGACCAGTTAAAAGCAGATTGCCTAAGCTATGACCTTGTAACCCCTTCTCTCCTTTATCAAATCTATATGTAAATAATTGTCTTATTAATGTTCCATCTGGGGATAAAGCTGTTATGCATTGTCTTATATCTCCAACAGGTAATATACCAAATTCATCGATAAGTCTTCCAGTTGATCCACCATTATCAAAAGTAGTCACAATAGCTGATATATTACAGTTTTTAATTTTTTTTATCCCTGATAATAATGTGAAGGATCCAGTTCCTCCACCTATTGTTACTATGTTAAGATTTTTTTTCATACAATTGATATATTAGCAAATTTAGCTATAAAAAGAAATTTTATTATTTTACATTTAACCCTATTTTAGATATATATTCTTTTATTGTACTCTCATCTATTTTCTCTCTTGATTGTATCCTTCCAATTTCAATATTAGGATTTATTAAACCTTTGTTTTGTAATAATAGTAAATTATTACCATTAATACTTGTTATATCATAACCATCATTTATTTTTTCAAAATTCCTATTATATACACCATTAAAGTTAGACTTCATTTCTATAACATCATCTTTGGTGTTACGTATAATAAGTTGATTTAAATGATAATCATCAAAAAGTAATTTATTAATTTTATCTACATCTATAGAGTATTCTTTGTTTAGAAACTCCAAAATATGAATTAATTTAAATGGCATCTCTCCTTTTTCTTGTTGTATTTTTGAGAAGGTTGGCATAGTTGCGTTCTCTCTTGCATTGATTTCAATAAGATATACCCTCTCATCATCTACTATAAAGTCTGCACCAAACATACCTTTATAATTATCCTTCTTTAGTATGTTCCCTATCTGTATCATTGCATTTTGCAATAACTCTTTCTTTTTTTGATGGAGTTTGGTATTCCAATCATTGCCTACAGTACCTCCTTCATATTTGGTTAAATAAGATACTCCAGTTATCTGTTTTGTTAGATTACCAGTCAATATTCCATACTTAGTGACTACTCCATTTAGTGTATAATATTCTCCATCTATGAATCTTACTGCCTTTGCGTATCTTTTTGCGTATCTTGTCTTTAATTTATAATAATCATCTACATTTTTTATAAAAAATGTAGTATTCCCACTTTGACCTCCTTGGAATTGAATTACAAATTTATTTCCTAGTGTATTTTTTAAGGATTCGTAACTATCTTTTTCTAAATTTATTATTTTTGTCTCAGGAATTAAATCTTTGAAAATTCTTACTATTTCTAATTTATTTTCATATTTTCTATTTAACCATGAGTCTGTATTTAATATATTTTTGTGATTTAAAGTAAACTCTATGTTAGGAGCTATTTTAAAAAACATAAAATATGGGTTTTTAAATTGCCCGATAAACTCTTTTGATTTACTCTCTTGTAATAATTTATTTGAATTTCTAAATATTTCTATATTTGGATTGTCTTTTTTTAAAGAATAATATGATTTGATAAAGTTTAGTATATATGAGTCATCAATGCATAATATATGATAATTCGAAATTATATCCTCAATACCAAGTGCTCTCTCAGGATCATTAGTTACATAAATTATATCTATATTATCTAGTTCTTTCATACTGTATCTGGATCCGCGGATCCTGTAAATAAAAGTATTACTCTATTAAATTTATAACCTTTTTTTAAAGCTTTTTTGAGTCCTGCAACTGTTAAAGCTCCTTCTGGTGATGTAAAAATATCATTTTTTATAAGTTGTTCTTGTGCTTTTTTAATCTCTTCATTTTGTATTGTCCATCCCCATCCCCTACTTTTTTTTATAACATCAATAACTTTCTTTTTTCTTTCAGTTACTCTTGCCACTATAGAATCACATAAAGAATTATCTTCTTTAATAAAATCATTATCATAAAATTTGGATAGAGTATTTATTTTGGATGTTTGTACTAGATGAATTTGACAATTACTTGAGAGTGACTTAGATATCCCATACAATGTTGTTCCACTTGATACCGGGATAAATATTGAATCAGCCCTAATGTTTTCTATCTCTTTTGATATAGTTTTAAATCCTTCTATAGCATACTTGTCTTTAGAGCCTCTTAAAAGAGTGATATTTTTCTCTTTAGAATATTTAAATGCGTCTGATAAAGGTTTTTTTGACTGGTGAATGCTAATTTTTTTTGAGTTTTTTTCTATATATTTAGCTAGTCTTTTTGTTTTTTCTTTAGACAATTTATCTGAGATAAAGATGTCTAAATTAATATCTGCAAGTTTAGAATATGCTATTGCTGATATTGCGGTATTACCAGATGATGGGACTACAATATTCTCAATCTTTTTAGATTTTAGATAAGATATAAGGAAGGCTAAAGACCTATCTTTGGATGATCCAGTAGGATTTTTATCCTCTCTTTTTGCATATATATATGGGATTCCTGTTTCTTTTTCTAAAAAACCTAATCTTAAAAGTGGAGTACTTCCTTCATTTTTCGTTACTCTATATTTTTCTAGCACATTATATGAAAATAATTCTTCATATTTCCAAATTCCTTGCATCTTGATGCCTTTGATACCTTTCATGTATTAATTTTATCATAAATATTACTATTTAGTATCATTATAAGCTATATCTTTATATTTGTAATTTTGGGAATACCATACTTCTTTTTAAATTCATTCAATATTTCTATTTTATCCTCTCCAAAAGCCTGTAGTTCTAATTTAATATCATCAAATGTACTAAATGTTCCTCTTTTAGAGTGAAAATTATCAGCATAGCATAGAATTTCTTCTTCAGTGCTTTCTGGAATAAAATCTTTTAAGGGTAATGGTAATTTTTGTCTTTTAATATCATTTTTTGATATTCCTACACCTGTATGATGAGATGCAAACCTAGCAATTTTATAATCAACTCCATTCCCTATTAAAAATTTCTCTCCTAAAATGCCATGTTTTATATATGGAATCTTTATACTATAATCTTTATTCAGACAAAAATACGCTCCTATATCATGTAACAATGCTCCTGCTATTAATAGATCAATATCAATATTCTGAATTTTTTTGTTTTCTATTATCTCTAAACTGAAATCTTTTACTATATTAGAATGTTTTAGAATTATATCACCAGACACTCTAGCTATATCTGATGCTACTTTATGCAATTGCAATATTTTTTTGTATGTCATTTTGAATAAATATTAAATATTTTATATATATTTTTAAAAATAATTATATCATAGTCCTGGTCCTAACTTTGTCCACGATGAGGAGCTTTGTATATTTGTATTGTTCAATTTTTATATAATATATCTCTTGTATATTTTTTTAATATGATATAATGTATATGTAATATATATACTTAAATACTGCTGAATTGAATGGATAACATAAAAATATTTAATGGGAATATATTATTTGAGTGGAATGAAGGTAATATTATAAAAAATGTAAAGAAACATAGTATTACTAATGAGGAAAGTGAATCTATATTTTTTGATATTAATAAAATAATATACAATGATACTCCTCATTCAAATAATGAAATAAGGTATATAATATTAGGAAAAAGTAAATTTGGGAATATGTTATTTACTGTTTTTACAGAAAGAAATAAAAAAATAAGAATAATATCTACAAGAACAGCAAATAAAAAGGAGGTCAATTTTTATGAAGAAGAAAATAGAATTACCAAAATTTAAAAACGAAACTGAGGAAAGAACTTTTTGGGAGAAATTTGACCTCTCAGAATACGCAGAAAAAGGAGATTTTAGAAAGGTTGCTTTTCCTGATTTAAAACCCACATCAAAAAGTATATCCATAAGAATACCTACATATATACTTTTAAAACTAAAAGAAGAAGCTAATAGTAAAGATATCCCTTATCAAAGCTTGATAAAAGAATTTATTGTAAATGGATTAGGATAAGACTATACCTTGTTATCATTAAAAATAATATTTATTATAGTATTTTTTTTAAATATAACTTTTTGTATATTTTCCTCTCTTATCTTATCTTTAAATTTAAGATTCTTGAAAAGCATTTTTACTATTTCATCTTCTTCTAGGTCTCTTAATACTTTAATATTTCCCCTATACTTACCATTTATTTGTATTGGAAGATCAATATATGTATTAGTTTTATCTTTAATAACTTTAGTAACTTTAGGCCAAAGTTGTTTATGTATACTATATTTCTCTTCTATAACCTCCCATAATTCCTCCGATATGAATGGAGCGAATGGTGATAATACAATGATAAATTTTTTGAAAGATTCTTTAGAGATGCTACCAATTTTCTCAACTTCATTTAGGTATTTCATAAATTCTGAAACACATACATTAAATTTTCCGCTTTCTATATTTTGTGAGACAGATAATACAAGTTCGTTTATAAGAGTATAATCTGTTGTATTATTTAATGTATTTTTATCTATAATATTTTGTAATCTCCATACCCTATCTATAAATCTTCTGACACCTATTATAGAACGTGTATTCCAACTATTGGATTGTGATAAAGGCCCCATAAACATCTCATACATTCTTAAAGAATCAGCACCATAGGTTTTTTCTGCAAATTCTGCAGATACTACATTGCCCCATCTTTTTGACATTTTCCTTCCATCAGGACCAAACATTTTTCCTTGATGTCTCAATTTAGTGAATGGTTCATTAATAGTAATTATTTTTTCTTCATTAAGGACTCTAGTTATAAATCTTGAATATAGAAGATGCCCTGTTGTGTGTTCGTCCCCCCCTACATAAAAATCTATAGGGAGCCATTTTTTAAATAGAGCTTCATCTCCTAAACTTTGTCTATTATCTGAATCAATAAATCTTAGATAATACCAGGAAGAGTCTACAAATGTGTCTAATGTTTTAGATTCTCTTGTTGCAGGTTCACTACAAATAGGACACTCTACTATCATAAATGAACTAGATGATGCTAGAGGGGGGGTGCCTTTAGGTCTATAATCTTTGATATCTTTTGGAATTAGTACTGGTAAATCTTTTTCTGGGACAGGGACTTCTCCACATTTTTTACAGTATATTATTGGAATTGGAGCACCCCAATATCTTTCTCTTGATACTAACCAGTCTCTTAATTTATATTCTGTAGTTTTTTTTGCCATTGTAGATAAATCTTCTATGATTTTACTTTTGGCAACGTCAATTGCTATCCCTTTATATTTACCATACACTACTATACCTTTTTTATAATCAACAACTTCTCTACTCTTGATGTTATGCAATTTGGCAAAAAGTTTATCTCTCTCATCATGAGTAGGAACTCCCATTACTGCTCCAGTACCATAATCCATTAGAATGTAATCAGAAATATAAACTGGTATTTCTTCTTTATTTATAGGGTTTATAGCTATAATCCCAGTATCAAAGCCTGTTTTCACATCTTTTTTCCTTTTAATTTCTGATTGAGGAGACACAGTTTTTATATAGTTCTCAATTTCCTTTACCTTCTCTTTATCTTTAACAAGGTCAATATATTTAGATTCTGGAGCAATGGCTATAAATGTAGTTCCATATATTGTTTCTATCTTTGTTGTAAAAATTTCAATATATTCTTTAGTATCTTTAATTTTGAATTTTACCCTAACTCCTTCAGATTTACCTATCCAATTGTTTTGAGATACTTTTGTACTTTTTGGCCAGTCTAAATTTTCAATATCACTAATAAGAGCTTCTATATATTTTGTAATTCTAAAAAACCATTGTTCTATATTTTTAAGTTCTACCATTGATCCACATCTTTCACATAATCCTTGTATTACCTGTTCATTTGAAATTACAGTAAGACATGAAGGACACCAATTTACAGGAGCCTTCTTTTTGTATGCTAATCCTTTATTGTATAATTTTAAAAAAATCCATTGAGTCCATTTATAATATAACTCATCTGATGTATCAAATTCACGATTCCAATCTATACCAATTCCTGCATTTAATAGTTCCTGTTTGAAAGCTTTTGTATTTTCACGAGTAACATCAAATGGGTTTTTATTATTCTTAATTGCAAAATTTTCTGTAGGTAAACCAAATGAATCCCACCCCATTGGATGTAATACTTCAAAGCCTTTCATTCTCATAAATCTAGCTACTATATCTGTTGCTGTATATCCTTTTAAATGACCAACATGTAACCCTACACCAGAGGGATAAGGAAACATATCTAGTATATAGAATTTAGGTTTTGTAGAATAGGAGTCTGTTTTATAAAGATTCTCTTTATACCATATTTTCTTCCATTTGTTTTCTACTTCTTTATGATTATATTCTAAATTATTTATCATTGGTCTCAAATAATTATTTTAATTAATATTTTTTTATATCTTATTTATTATATACATTCCCCCGGTCATAAGGATATAGTATAGATTTGAATAATAAAAAGAGGGTGTCTTTTTATGAGGGAATTCATTTCTTAATTTTTCTATATCGTCATCAGATATTTTAAAATCCAGAGATTTTAAGTTTTCTTTTAAATGTTCTATATTTCTTGTTTTTGAGATTGTTACTACATTATCTTGAGATACTAACCAATTTATTGCTATTTGTGAATATGTCTTATTATATTTTTTAACCATGGTATCTAGTATAGGTGTCTGATTTTTATTATATATCCCCTTATGAACTGGTGTATATGCAACAATCATTATGTCATTCTCCTTACAATATTTAAGAAGTCCATTGTCTTCTGGAAACCTAGATGTTAAATTATACAGAACTTGGTTTACAACAATCTTATTTTTGGTTTCACTTTGAGCTTTTTCTAATTTTTTTACGCTAAAATTGCTTACACCTATATTTCTTATAAGTCCATCACTTTTTAATTTATCCATAGCTCTCATCGTTTCCTTTATACTGATAAGAGGGTTGTAACTGTGAAGTAAATATAAATCCAAATATCCACTATTCATTCTTTTAATACTTTCTGTTGCAGATTTTATAAGATTATTATATGAAAAATTTTCTGGTTTTACTTTAGAAGTTATAAATAATTTTTCTCTATCATACCCCTTTATACTCTCACCAATTAATTCTTCTGCATGACCACGTGCATATAATTCGGCAGTATCTATATGTGTAACCCCCATATCTATTGCAGTTTTCAGTGCGATAATATCAGCTTTATCATACCCATGATTTATTTTTCCTGCATCTCCTCCTACATACCACGTACCTATGCCATATAAAGGTAGTTTAAATCCATTTTTTAATGCTTTTGAAGGTATATCCACGATACTTATTATACACTATTTTCTATTGTATATTGAATAAAACTAATCTATAAAAGTAAGGGAATCTTTATTTTCTCTTCAATTTCTGGTATATTCAATACAGTTATACATAACTAATTATTTTATTTTTACAAAATTATGAAAGTTACATGTTTAGAATGTCAAAATGAATTTGATATTGAAAACGGTATTGGAGCTGGAGATACTATAGAATGTCCTTTTTGTGGTATTGAACTTGAATATAAAGGTAAGGATAAATCAGGTAAAGTAAAACTTGAAATTATAGAAGAGGAAAAATAAAATTTTAGAAATCTCCTTTTAATATAATTTCTGGTGTTAATTTCAAGTTGAATTTTTTTAAAGCTTCTCCTTTTATTTTATCTATGATAGTTTTTACATCGCTAGCTTTTGCAAATCCTAGATTTACTATAAAATTAGCATGGTTTTTATATACTTCTGCTCCACCAATCTTAAAGCCCTTAAACCCTAATTGTTCAATCACCCATCCTGCCGAATTTACTGGTGCTCCAATTTCTTGTTTTTCTTCATCTGATATGTTTTTAAATACTGATCCACAAGATGGGAGGGTAGGTTGAATTTTATGTTTTCTTTTAATCCACTCTTTTTGAATTGTTTTAGCTTTTTCTGTATCACCTTCAAACAATATCAATTTTAAAGAAAGTAAAGTATATTGCTTTTGATGTAATACACTAGTGTCATATCCAAATTTAAAAAAATCATAATCAACTTCACTTACATTGCCTTCCATATCTATAACTTTAGCTGAATGTAGAAGGTTACCTATAAGCCTAGTCCCTCCATGTATATTATTAAATATAGCACCCCCCAGTGTTCCAGGAATACCAGCAAAATATTGTAATCCAGTTAACCCCTTAGAGATTGTATCATTTATTAGGTATGCAAGAGATAGTCCTGATGAAACTTCAACAAGTATCTTTTTATACTCAGATTCATTATCTTCTAAGTCTTCAAATTGCATATATGAACCTTCTTTGTAAAAAGATTTTAAGTTTTTTATATCAAAATTATTAACATTTACATCTTCACGAATAATTATTTCCTTTGTATTATTCTTTACTACTAAAGCTCTAATACCTTTATCTGATATTAATACATTACTACCACCTCCAATAATGTCAAAAGGTATATCATTTGAATAGGCATATCTTACAAGATATTTTAAGTTTTCTTCTGTATATGCAGTCGCAAAAAAATCTGCAGGTCCGCCTATTTTATATGTTGTATATGGTTTTAGTTCTGTATTTTTTAATATATCAACCATTGATATTTATATTTCTAATATTATCTTTGAAAATTTGTGCTGATTGTTCCCAAGAGAATTGTTTTAATACTTCCTGGGATTTTCTAATTAAATCTTTTTTATACCCAGTATCTTTCATAATTTTTTTTATACCTTCTTTTATTTTATTTTCAGAATTAGGGTCAACTAAAAGTGCTCCATCTCCTGATACTTCAGGTAATGATGTTTTGTTTGCTGCAATGACAGGGATTTTATAACTAAATGCTTCAAGGATTGGTAAACCAAACCCTTCATAATAGGATAAGAAAACAAAAAGGTTGGAGCTTTTATATAGTGTTGCTAACTCACTATCTGTAACTCTACCTATAAGGTGTACTTTATTTTGTTCTTTTAAATTATCAAATTTAGAAGATTGTACAGTTCTTGTGATATCACCTACTATAACAAGATGTTCTTTAACCTTGGATTTTATGAACGCTTTTATTAGTGTTTTATTATTTTTTCTCGCCTCTCCTCCTCCTATTGCAAGTATATATGGAAAATTGATTTTTAAATCTTTTAATATTTTATCTGTATTTTTAGGCGTTTCAAAAGGAGATATTGCATTTGGAACAACAAATATTTTATCACTTTTTATTTTGAGTTTTTTAACTATTTCATTTTTTGAAAAATTTGATACAGTGAATATTCTATCCCGTTTTTTTAATAACTTTAAAGATAAAATCTTAACTTTATATTTTACCTTATCATACAATCTGTCATAATAATTATTAATGGAAAGAGGTATTAAATCTTGTATTGATACAATAGTAGTGCCTTTGAAAAATAAAGGATAAACCATATTTTCTACAGAGAAAAATATATCTATTGATAGTCTGTTTAAAATTCTTGGGAGTATAAATAGTTGCCATATATATGTAAACCTTTGATTACTGACTCTTCCTATATCATACTTTTCTACATCAAGATCTGGGAAAGGGTCTTTGTTATGGAATAGAACAATATAATGATTATCTTTGTCATCTTTAATTAGGTTATAGAAAAGTCCGTATGTAACCCTTCCTGTTCCTGTGTCTATATTTGCAAGCCTTGCATCTAATGCTATTCTCATTTCAGTGTATAATTTTAATTAATTCTTTAACTATTTTTTTTCTTGAATTTATATCTTTAAGTTTTAACATACTATTTTTTATATTATCCATTTCTCTTGTGTTATTACTTAATTTCTCTATAATTTCTAAGTAATTTTGTTCTGCTATTATACCTATTTTTTCCTTTTTGATATATTTTATATTCCCCTTTTCTTGGCCGTTTATAAATTCTATAACAATAGGAATTACACCTTTAGATATTAATTCTTGTAAAGTTATGGCTCCTGCTTTTGATATTGCAAAGTCTGATATTGACATTAATTCATACATATTATCTACAAACCCTAAATTTATAACTTTTATTTGTTTTTTCATTTTATCTATCGATTCTTTTGATTTTTGGTTTTCTCCATTTACTACAATTATTTGATATCTATTATATAGGTGATTAAATTTTTCAACAATTTTTTTTGCTTTAATTGTCCCAAATCCTCCAGAAGTTATAAGAATAGTTTTTTTATCTTTAGAAAGATTGTATTTTTTATATATGTTACTTTTATTTATTCGAGCAGAAAATCTTGGATCTATTGGAATAGCATATGTTTTAACGTCTGATATTTTATGTCTCAAACATTCCTTCTCTACATATTTATTAGGGGCTATATGTAAGGTTGAATGCCTATCAAACCAGCTTTGATAAACATTGAATAAGTCAGTAATTAGTATTACAAATGGTATAATTTTTTTATTCAAAGTTCTTGATATTATATGATTTAATAGAGGGTGAACTGAAATAACAATATCAGGGTTATATTCTTCTATAAGTTTAGTTATCTTATTTCTAGTCTGTATTTTTAGTAAAGCAAATACAGGGAAGAATCTTTTTTCACTATCTGTGGCATAATATCCAGCAGAATAAAGAGAAGGGGCATGTCTTATTAATCCAGAATAAGAATGGATTGTTTTTTTAAGTATTTTTGCTGAATAATTCTCAAAAAAATCTATAATGATTACATTATATTTATTTGGATATTCAATATCGAAAGTTTCTTTTAAACTTTTTGCAATACTTATATGTCCATTCCCTGTTGTTGTTGAAGTTAGTATTAGTATAGTTTTTTTCAATTTCATAATTGTTTTCTGATGATTTCTATAATCTTATCTATAGCAGGGGTTTTTGTATCAACCAAATTTAAATTTAATTTTATTTTATTGTTAATTATATTATATATGGTTTTATCTAGATCATCTAAATCATCAACAAGTACACAAGCATTATTCTCCATAAAATAGTTTATATTCCCCTTTTCTTGGCCAGTAGTTTTTTTATATAAAACAATAGGTATTTTTGATACAGCAAACTCAGTTAATGATATGCCTCCAGCTTTAGATATTACAATATCACTTTGATCTATATAATATTTTATCTTATTAGTATATCGTATTGTTACTACATGATTCATTTTTAATTTTTCTACTTTATCTCTCAATACTTTATTACTTCCTGCTATAAATATTATATTGTAATGAATGGAGAGTCTTTTTAGAATTTTTATAGGAGAATGAAAAACACCATCTCCTCCTCCCATCATAAGAATTGTTTTTTTTAGAGGATCTATGTTTTTCATATGTATTCTCTTTTTTTTATTATAAAATTCTTTTCCTATAGGTATACCTGTTACATATATTTTATTTTCACTAAAACCATATTCTAATAGTTTATTTTTTATGTTTAATGTTGCAACAAAATATCCATCAATATGTTTGTTAAACCACTCTTTGTGTATTTCTCCATAATCTGTAGTTATGGTATATTTAGCTTTACATTTTATATTTGAAAGTCCAACTGTGGCATTTGGAAACAAAGATATAAAAATTGTATTTGTAATATCCCCTTTTAGTTTCTTCTTAATAGCTCTTAATGCTATTCTGTCAAATAAATTTCTTGTCTTTAAATCCGTAAGGTATCGGTACCTAATATCATATAGTGTAGGGAGAAACTCTCTAGTTAAGTTATACATAGAGGTTGCAATAAGCTCTATATTTTTACCATAGAGCTTCATATAATCTATAATTTCACAATTAAGGTCAAGATTTTTATTAATTTCTTCTTTGAGGTTTCTTGCTATTATATTATGACCTTTTCCAAAACTTGCTGTTAAAAGAATTACTCTTGTTTTAGTCATAATATTTACTTTAATTTATTAAACTCAGATACTAATGTTTTAGCAGTGTTACTCCAATTAAATTCTTTCAATCTAATAATTCCTTTTTCCACTAATTCTTTTTGTTTTCCTTCGTCTCTTATAAGCTTAAATATTGCATCTTCTAATTCTTCTTTTTTATATGGGTTTATTAGTATTGCTGCATCTCCTGTTACTTCTGGTATAGATGATATATTTGATGTAATAACTGGAGTTTTATGTTTGAAAGCTTCAATAGGAGGAAGTCCAAATCCCTCATATAAGGATGGATATACAAATATTGTAGCACTAGAATATAATGCTGCAAGCTCATGATCTTTTACTTCTCCTATAAAATGTATTCTCTCATTGAGTGATTCTGGAATTGTAACCATACTTGCTGGAATTATACTAGATTCTCTATTTCCAACAATAATGAGAGAATGTTTTAAATCAGCATTTTTTTGCATTAAAGATACAAATGCTTCTATAAGAACTTTGTTATTTTTTCGAACCTCCATACCTCCTATCCCTAATATATATGGTTTTTCAACACCTAAAGCACGCAAAGTTTCTCTTGTAGATTTTATCTCAGTTATTCTATTATCAACTCCCTCTGTTATTATAAATATTTTATCTCTTGATATTTTCAATAATCTTTCTATTTCTTGTAGTGAAAATTCTGATATAGTCATTATTCTTTCAGGTTCGTTGATTTTTGAAAGTAATACTCTAAGTTTATATTTTATATGTGACTTTTTACTCTTTAAATATTCGGAAAAAACCATTGGTATTAAATCTTGTATTGTCATTATAGTTTTACCTCTATAAAAGAATGGAACTATAATAAAATTATTTGGTGAGAAAAAAATCTCAATCTTCTCTTTATTTAGGATATATGGGAGATATAATATTTGCCATAATATTTTCCTCTTTGTGGCATTTTTAAATGTTATTTTTTTTATATTTTGGTATTTAATATCAGGAAATGGATCTATACTATCAGTCAAAACTACATAGAAGTTTTCTCTATCGAGTTTTAATATTTCAGATATTAGAGAGTACGTAAGTCTTCCTATCCCTGTTTTTGTGTTTGCAAATCTTGCATCAACGGCAATCCTCATATATTTTATGTAGATCCAGGCCCGACGGGGCCAGATTCGATGGGTCCTGAACCACCAGATCTAGATCTAAATCTTAAATTATCTTTTATGAACTCTATACTTATTCCTTTGATTAAGACAAGTATAGCAAAGTATACAATAATTCCAATCGCTGATAAAGCTAATACATTTAGTGATGATAAGAATATGAATACCAATGATGATAATCCCGCCGCAATTAATGGACGTAGAATATATCTTAGTATGCGTATATCAAAATCCTTTTTAAATAATAGATAAGCATATACTCCTATGAACAATTCCGTAAATACTGCAGCTGCAGCTGCTCCTGATGCTGCAAATCTTGGTATTAAAATGAAATTTAAGGCTATATTTATTATCATGGATAAAAATAAACCTTTAAGTAATGTTTTTTGTTTATCTACAGCTCCAAAAGCGTTACCTATAAGTGCATTTACAAATATTAATCCAGTTGATATAGATAAAAATTGAAGAGGTAGGACTGAGTTTATATACCTGTGTCCAAATACAAGTAATATAAGGCCACGAGATAAAAACATCATCTCAAGTACAAATATAAATGAAAGGATAACCATTAATTTTATAGCATTATTCAAAAGTTCCAAGAATGCTTTTTTATTAGTTTTAAATAATGCAGAGAATGATGGGAATAGCACGCCTATTAGTATTCCTATTATAGATGTAATAACACCTGTTGTGGAGCGTGCAATTCCATAATACCCAACCTGTATTATTGGTTTAATACTTCCTAGGATAACTTGATCTATTGAAAAATATATAGTTACAACAATTGATGATAGTCCATAAGGCCATATCTCAAGTAGCATATATTTCCAGAATGCTGTATCAATACGTATACTGAATTTAGAAAATCTTTGTCTAATTATTTTGATTGCAAGAGTGAACCCTATTAGTGAGGTTATTGCAAATATAACTGTATAAAGAAGAAGACTGTTATAATAGAATAATGCTATAAAACCAAATATTAAAAGTATAGATTTTTCAAATATTATTGTATATGCTTCATATATCATCTGGTTATGTGATCTAAAAATTCCCCTAACCAAATAATTAAATCCAGAGATAATATTATACAAACCTAAAAATAACATTATTAGCTCTATATCATGATATTGTCTTACGAAAAAGGACGTTATAATTATAAGAGAAAGTATTATTACTCCTATTATTATCTTCAAGAAGACAAGGTTATCTAAGTATTTTTTTGTTAGGGTTAGGTCTCTAGCAACATCTCTTATTAAAACTGTAGACATACCAAAATCTACAAAAATTCCAAATATTGCAATAATTGATGTAGCATAGTTGTATATACCGTTATAGGTAGGCCCTAGGTGTCTTGCCAGTACTATATTAAGTATTAAGCTTGCGAAAATAGTAAGGACTTGTGCTGTTAAAAGCCAGAATGTGTTTTTTCTAAGATTTTGTATCATGCCTAGACTCTTTGGATCCAGATCCTTTGGCCTTAGGTCCCTGGGATCCAGATTCATTAATGATGTGGTAAGATATTAAATAGACCAACATTAAAACTAACCATATCTGAAGTATATACAGTGTGGAAAATGTTAGGTATTGTAAAAGAATACCTACAAGTGCTGCAATGGATGATACCAAAGTTATTCTTAAAAATTTATTATCTAAATCTGTTTTGCTATTTTTCATCATTGATGCCTTAACACCTTTATAGAGGATAAGGATTATTAAAGATATGAATGTTATAAACCCTAATATTCCTGTTTCTGCAAGAATTTCTAAATATTCATTATTTACTATAGCCCAACCATAACCTTCAAATTGTCCATATAAAGCTGGAGGCATCACATAAGGATTTATTGACATGTAAGGGCCAAAACCTCCTACTCCAATACCTAATATTGGATGAGTTGCGAATGCTTGCGTTGCATTATTATCTAGGAATACTCTATCAGGAGATGAAAGGTTTTCAGCCCTTTGTGCTAGTTTTGTAGCAAAGTGTGGAAGCTTATGAACAGATTGTAGTATAAAAAACATTGATACTAAAATTACAAAAGCAAGTATTATTGTAACTATAATTTTCTTATTTATATTATATATATATGCTAAAAATCCTAATAATACTATTATAGCAAGGATTTCACCAATCCAAGCTCCTCTTGCATATGTAAGTATTAAATTAATTCCTCCAAGAAGAAAAGCTATTATAGATAAAATAAACAAATATTTTGATATCATTGTATCTTTCAAATTTTTAATCTTTGATAATAGTCCGTATTCTTTTATATATGTGATTATGTACCCTAGAGCTAATGTTATTGAAAAAATCAAATAGGTTCCATAGTATAAAGGTTCAACTTCTGTTGCCTGTATTCTAGGGTATCCTAGGACGTCTTTTACATAGGGTGCTGATAACCCTACTACAGATCCTGGTAAGTTAAAAATCAAATTACCAAAATATTGAAAGAGTCCAAAAATTGATAATAATATTGTTACGGAGAATATTATATATGGTATATATTTTACATATTTAATATTAAAAAAATTAAATGGAACTAAGAAATAGACTATATATGTAATAAATGTAAATAATAAGATTTCAATCTCTCTTGACATATTTACTGCATTTATTAAAGATAATATATTTACTGCAATTAGTATTAGTATTACTATAAAAACGGGGTCTTTTTTTATCCTAAATCTCTTTAGAATTAATGCAGAAATCAAAAAAACAAAGACAGCTATACCTATTATCAACTGATCAAAACGTATGTGAATAGAATGATAATAAAATCCTCCTATCCTCTCAAAAGGCATGAGTGCGAAAGCCATCAATATACCTAAATTGGGGTTTTGCAATGTAGCTGATATAGCTGAAAAGAAAAAGAATATTAATATAAATATAAATGGCAATACTGTAAGAGGTAATATAAATATTTTATATGATAATAAAAGAGTTAAAATATCTATTAATAAAAATATAGATAGAATTTTATAATTTGGATATATATACTTTATTACACTCTTCATTTTATAACATTAAATTTTTTAAATTCATTCTGGC
>JAJZDR010000087.1 GCA_021805885.1 bacterium
AATAGGGATATATGTTGGGGTGTAAGACCTTATTATTTTGGACAAACTATTTAAAAGGTTTTCTCCGGTAAATTTATCTTCATATTTATAGGAATTTCTATATGACACCTTATTTTCTTTTGTAGTTTTTGATGTAAAAGGGTTTTTGAAATTTGATCTATATAGGGATTCTAATCCATCATCTGGAAATCCAAGAAATATAATATTATCCTTTTTAACTCCTAACTTAAGAAGTGCTATGGTACCCTCATTTTGTCTTAGCAAAGCAAAATTTTTATATGCATTTGGGGATAGTTTTCTTGTTAAATTACTTCTTTTTGCTGCTATTTTAAATCCATCACCATTGGTTATAAATACTACAATTACATTGCTGCCATTTGATATTGCTCTTTGTATTATTCCTGCGGAAGAAAGACTTTCATCATCTGGATGAGGTGCTATTAAAAGAAGTGTATCTGTGCTTTTAAATATATTCTCTTCTTTTTTTATGATTATACAATAGTCACTATCAATATAATTTCTCATAGTAATTAATATTTATGGTAGATCATTTATATTTCCGGGTTTATTCTTTTACGACTCTTAATACTTCTTCAAGAGAGGTTATTCCCTCTTCAGCCTTTCTCATCCCATCTTCTATCATTAAACTCATCCCACTTTCTTGTGCTGCTTTTTGTATCACATTTGCGTTTTCCCTTCTTGCTATGAGAGTCTTTATATCATCCGTTACTTCTAAAACCTCATATATGCCAATCCTTCCCTTATATCCGTTTGTACAATACTCACAACCTTGAGGTTTAAAAAACTTAGCTTGTGTGATTTTTTTAGTAACACCTTTTTTAGTATATTGCTCTTCTAATATACCTATTAGTTTTTTATCTAAAGAATATTCCAGTTTACAATTATTACAGAGTTTTCTAACTAATCTTTGAGCTATTATAACATTTAAGGTGGAAGATACTAAAAATGATTCAATATGCATATCTATAAGTCTTGGTATAGCCCCAGATGAATCATTAGTGTGAAGTGTTGATAAAACTAAATGTCCTGTCATTGCTGCATTTATTGCAATATCTGCAGTCTCAGTATCTCTAATCTCTCCTACCATTATTACATCAGGATCTTGCCTTAAAAATGATCGTAACCCAGATGCAAAAGTAAGCCCTATATTTGCATTTACCTGGGTTTGGTTTACCCTTGGCATAGAATATTCAATAGGGTCTTCAATAGTATCTAAGTTCACTTCTGGTGTATTTAATTCTGATAATACTGTATATAATGTTGTACTTTTCCCTGACCCAGTTGGTCCTGTTACAAGAATCATTCCAACAGTTCTTTTTATTGCATCTTCAATAACCGACAGATCTCTCCCGGTCATACCTAAACTCTCTAAGCTATATTCTTTTGCATTATCTTCAAGTAATCTCATAACTAATACTTCTCCAGAATATACAGGCATGATAGAGACTCTAAAAGATATATCTCTATCACTTATTGTTGATTTGAATCTTCCATCTTGAGGGAGTCTGTGTTCATCAATTTTTAAATTTGCTAGAATTTTTATCCTTGCAAGTACTGCTTGGTGTACCGCAAGGGGATAAGTAGCCTGATCATGAAGTATACCATCTATTCTATACCTTACTATTGCCTCAGTTTCCATTGGTTCTATATGAATATCAGATGCTCCCATGGTTTTTGCATACTCAAGTATGGTATCAGTAATATTTATAATGGGTAGAGCTTCAGTCTCTCCTGACTTGACGTTTTTAGATTCTTTGGCATTCTTTTCAATTATATCTTTAAGCTCTTCTTTTATGGATGTTTTGTAGAACTTAAGTCCTTCATAAAAAGATTTTTCTGTTATAAAATATGGGTCTATGTTATATCCAGTACCTTTTTTTATAAACTCGATGGTATTTATATCTCTTGGATTTGTCATCCCTATTTTTAAAGTTGAAGTTGTTTTGTCAAATGCTACTATCTTTTTTTCTATTGCTGTTTTTTCAGGAATTATCTTTACAACCGCCGGGTCTATGGTTTTATGTGCTAGGGAGATATAAGGAATACTAAGTTCAGTCTCTACTATCTCGCCCAATTTATCTTCCGTGATAGTATTTTGAGCTATCAATAAATCCTCAACAGAAGTATTTAACTGTTTTGCCTTTTCTTCTAATTCTGTATAAAGGCTTTCTGATATATAATTTTTAGATATTAATATATTTTTTAGATTCATACTCGCATAACTTATTCTTGAGGGGGCATTTTATATGTCCCGTTATAAATGTCAACTAATATTTTTAAAACTTCTGATTGTGCCTGTTTCAAAGTTATTGTTTGCTCAATCACGTTATCTAAAATTCCTGATACATTTGCATAATCTCCCATAAGCCAAGAGTGAGAAGTGGGCGCCATTTTTACGAATGCAGACATATAATTATATGTTGTAGCAAGAGATGCCATATCTGCCCTTGGGAAGACATTTGCTATTGGTTCGTTCTCAATCTTTGTTTCTGTATTTGCAAGTGAGAGTAGACTTTGTTTTTGTTCTAAAAATTTTATAAATTTCCATGCTGTGTTAGGGTGTAAAGATCCACGAGGTACAGCTCTTGCAAAATATAATGAGAGGTTTACCGTTTGTCCAGGTAGCTGAGGAGGTTCCATGACCCCCAAGTTAAGATTCTTGTTTATAGTTAATATATTTGATATTTGCCAATAAGGAGCATAGACCATAGCAACTGTACCATTTGCAAAAGCAGATATTGCAGATGGAAATTGTGATGACCACCCGTCAATTTTTGATATTTGAAGATATTCATTTAGAGCATCAGCTCCATTAACTCCATTTGCAAAAGTTACTTGGTTTTGTGAAGTCATTTTTGTTCCTGACATTAACATAAATAAGGTTAAAATATTTGAAGCATTGTATACATTTGATGTATTTGAACCTATATCAATAGCAGCTTGAGTAACTTGACCAGAGCTATTTTGAACTACAAGTTTAGGTATCTCTGATACAAATGTATTGAAGTTTGAAGATGGTGCAGTTAATCCCGCACTTTGGAATTCAGTCTTGTTGTACAGCAGTGCTAAGCCATCATAGGAGTTGGGTGCAGCATAAATTTGATTATTCAAAGTTAAATCTTGGGTTGCTGTGCTATAGAATTCATTTTGGAAATTACTCATATTGTATATCGAAGATGGTGCAGGATATAGATAATTCTTAACCAGGGGAAGGTAAGTATTCCCTATAGTTACTATATCAGGAAGACTTACGCCACTTTTTAATTTATTTACAAGAAAACTCTCATAGTATTGATCTGGTATTTGCACATAATTAATTGAAACATTAGGATTCTGTTTCTCAAATTGGGAGATTAGGGATGTATACGATGACCCTGGTTGGCTAATTCCCCACATAGTTAGACTTATTTTATTATTAGTTTTAGTAATTGAAATTCTTCCCATACCTATCATGTATATGTATATAGCACCTACTATTATAATGACTAAAGACACTATTATTAGTACCCAAACCAATGTTCTTATCTTATGTTTTATCTTAGCCACCTCCTCTTCTGTAGGAAGGTTACTTTGGAATTGGATATTCCCAGTATCTTGAGGTATTGGAGCACTTTGCACAAATGTACTTGGAGCTTGCCCTGGAGTTTGCTCGGGAGTTTGCTCGGGAGTTTCATTAGAGTTTTGTGTTGGTATAGTTTGTTCTCCTATTTGTTGGGTTTCCATATTTTAGTTTTTTAAATTTGTAATTTTAGGTATTCTCTAAAATCTCCCCATAAATCTTCCCTGTCTTTTATATATTCCACGGTTGTTTTTAGAAAGTTTAATGGGTCTCCTGTAGTAAGCCATTTTCCGTTTATTTTAGTTGCTATAACTTTATCTTCTTTTGCTAATTTTGATATTGCATCTATAAGCCACAATTCATTATTTTTACCGATTATTTTTTTATCAAGTTCAGTTAATACATCTCTATTTAATATAAATCTACCAAAGGTTGCAAGGGTAGAAGGGCTCTCTTGGACATTGGGTTTCTCAATTATTGATTCTACTGTGAGACCATCTTCTTTGAGTTTAATTATTCCATATTTTGATACATCAGATTTTGCTACTTCTTGTGCCGCAAGTACAATTTTACCAGGATGCTCATTTGCAAATTCAATTAATTGTTTTGTTGCCGGAACTTGAGATTTTACAAGATCATCTCCAAACATGTATATGAATTGTTCCTCATCCTTTATTAGGTTTCTTGCAACTATGAGAGGAGTTCCATTTCCATAAGGGAGGTGTTTTTTCTGTCTTACATATATATAATTTGCTTTTTTAGGCAAACTCTTAATCTCTTCTAGGGCCTTTGTTTTACCTTCTTTTCTAAGGTGTTCTTCAAGGTCTACATTATTATCAAAGTGACTCTCCAGAGTATATTGACCACGGGTTACCATTATTATATCTTCTATTCCTGATTGTATTAACTCTTCTACAAGATACTGTATAACAGGCTTATCTATAATTGGAAGCATTTCTTTAGGTTGAACTTTTGTTGCAGGTAGAAACCTAGTACCATATCCAGCCAAGGCTATTACAGCTTTTGTTATTTTTCTTTTCATATTAGTAAATTTTGATCCTATACTATATTAGAGATACAAGTACCTTTATACATTATTCATATTATATATAATTAGGGTAAAAAACAATGCGTTGAGTTATATAGGAAGAATTTCAAGTAGCTCTTTAAATTTTTGTATGTTTTTAAATTGAGGAGTTTTTTTATTAAAAAGTATTAAATTCTCTATCCCGGCATTTTTTGCACCTTCTAACATTTTAATGTTATCATCTATAATTAATATCTGTTCAGGTGAAACTCCAGATTGGGATATTGCGTATTGGTATATATTTAAGTCTGGCTTCATATAACCTATTTCTGGAGATAATATAATAACATCAAAAAGATCAGACAATTTATATTTATCTAGTACTGCCATTTTTCTTGATGGATAGGAATTTGATAGTATACCAAGCTTATATTTTTCTTTTAACACTGATAAAACCAACTTTGCATTTTCCTTGAGTTCAAAGTTTTTATGAGTTTCTAGATAAATAAGGACGTTTATAAATTCTTTATTGTAAGCTCTTCCTACTTTTTTACATAGTTTGGTGAATAATTCTTTAAAAAATAATTTTTCAGATTCAATATCTTTAATTAACTTTCTTTCATCTTGGTGTTTTTTTATATAGTTTTTATATTCTTTTATGAAGACTTCTTTATTAATACCTATTATGCCTGCCATAGTTTTCTTATCTATAGAATTTTTTTCGACAATAACACCTATAAGGTCGAAATATATAAATTTTATATTTTTAAAATTTTCCATAAATAACTTATTCCCCTATAAAACCTTTGTCAGTTCTTTTAGGATATTGCCGTGGAAATACCCCAAAGATGTTACCTTGGAATTCTGAGTTTGAATGATCTACATTTGGTTCACGGCTCCTATTTTCAATAAATGAATTAAATACATCATTTCTTACTACAATTGCATCTCTGGAGTTATTCCTTATCCTAGATAGATAAACCTTTCCAATAAGATGCTTTTTAGTTTCATCGTTTAGTATAGTGAGAACTGAGTATTGAAAATCTTCTTCTATTCTTCTTATGGTAGCAAGTTTCCGAGTTAAGAATCTTTTTTTGATTTCATTCGGAGATATTGTTATGTACCCTTCTGGGATATCCATAGCCGATATTCTATCAAGTCCGTTTAGGCCATCTCTTATCATGGCTGCTCTCTCTGCAATTTGTCTCCACTTAGTATATAGAGTTTGATCTTTTGGTCCAGTTCTTAAATCTATTATTGGTGGGGTTACAGGCCAATATATTTCAGCTTCACATAATTGTTCTTGTGGTATTTCTTCATTCATTACGATAAAGACATTATAGTATATATTATAATTTAACGTCAAGAATAGTTGTTTCTATAATGAATAAAACAACAATAAAGACTTTTATTAGATGGCATTTTATGCTATCTTAATATCAAGATGAACGAGAAACAACATTCAATTCCTCAAAATATAATGAGTATACAATTTAAGCTTATAGGGAATATGTCTATGAGGCAATTTCTTATAATCGCCACTCCTTTATTTATTGGTTTTATAATGTATGTTATAAAAATAAGTAATTATATAACGGTACCGTTTACTGCCATATTTCTTCTTTCAGCTCTTGCTATAGCATTTGTTCCTCTTGATGACAGACCTTTAGATGAATGGATTACAAACTTTATAGTCGCAATAAGAAACCCTACACAAAGAATTTGGAAAAAAAATGAAGTAGTCCCTAATATTCTTAAGATCGACAAGCCTAGTGTTAGTAAAACTAATAATAAAAAAGATATTGCAATGTTTCTATATCAGTCTCCCTTTGATAATTCACTAAACTCAGTTAATGAAGATGCTGTAGATAACGCCCTTGATGTAAAGGAGAAGACTTTAATTGCAAATATTGATAAGATAAATAGTATGATATCTAGTGGATCTACAAGTGCCTCTGTGCCTACTAAAACTTTGGGGAGTGATTTGTTTCAGCAAGAATCTCATTCGAGTGGAGTAGGAAGCTCCGTGCCTTCTCCTTCACCTATATCTGGAAATTCAGCACAAAATGGTGATTTTAAAGAAACAACTCCTATAGAGGATCTCGTAAGTCCAATTATTCCAGAAAGTCCTACACCTAAAACTTCAAATGACCGGG
>JAJZDR010000067.1 GCA_021805885.1 bacterium
GAATATTACAGAAGACTATTCCCTAATACAAAAAATTCAAATGAAACCTATA
The DNA here is from genome assembly GCA_021805885.1 of bacterium. Next base: position 53 of record JAJZDR010000067.1, read on the forward strand.
AGAACTATATCCGGAGTAGTTCCTATAACAGTACTAACAAAACCCTTCCCGTGTCCAGGTAAATGTATTTTTTGTCCAGATGATGTGATGATGCCTAAAAGTTACCTTTCCAAAGAACCAGGAGCTCAAAGAGCTCTAATGAATAAATTTGATCCTTATCTACAAGTTAAAAACAGAATGCAGGCATTACAAAACATTGGGCATAAAACTGAAAAGATTGAACTTTTAGTTTTAGGTGGAACATGGTCTGTATATCCAAGACCTTATCAAGAATGGTTTATAAAAAGATGTTTAGATGCAATGAATGAATTTTCATATAAATATGAAACATTAAATTATAAAAAAAACACTGTTAATTTCAACACTCATCAGAATGAAGTAGATCCACCTTCAAATTGGAATATTCAAATGCTTAAGGATGCTCAAAAACTTAATCAAAATTCTAAATATAGATGTATAGGAATAACCCTAGAGACAAGGCCTGACAGAATAAGTAATCTTGAGGCAAAACATCTAAGAGAACTTGGTTCTACAAAAATACAACTTGGTATACAAAGTACAAATGATAGAGTATTAGAAATTAATAAACGTGGAGAAACATCAAAAGATCAAAGAAATGCAATAGATATATTACGTAGTTTTGGATTCAAAATACAAATTCACTGGATGCCAAATTTATATGGATCAACTCCAGATATAGATAAATTAGATATTGAAACTATATATAAAGATAAATCATATATGCCAGATGAAATAAAAATATATCCGTGTTCAATAATTGAGACAGCAGAATTATATGATTATTGGAAAGCAAAAAAATATGTACCATACTCTGAAGAAGAATTAATAGATATATTAATCCATGCAAAATCCCAAGTTAAAAAATATTCCAGAATAAATAGAGTCATTAGAGATATACCATCAACCTATATAATGGATGGCAATAAGAAAACGAATCTAAGACAACTAGTGCAGATAAAAATGAAAGAGAGTGGACTTAAGTGTGAATGTATACGTTGTAGAGAAATAAAAGATCAAAGTATAGGAGATATTACATATGATGTATATGAATATGAAACAACAAAAACTTTTGAGAAATTTTTATCATATAATACGAATGATAAATCACCAAAAACAGATTTCCTTGAATCTAAACTACTCGGATTTTTAAGATTATCTATCCCAAAAGACAAAGATCATTATTTGGATGAACTAAAAAATAGTGCCTTGATACGAGAAGTACATGTATATGGTCAAGCTTTAGGAATTCATGATATATCTAACCAAGACTCGGAAAAATCAGCACAACATTTAGGAATTGGAACTAAATTACTTTTGAAAGCTGAAGAGATAACTAAAAATAATGGGTTTTATAGGTTATCAGTTATATCCGGAATTGGAACAAGGGAGTACTATAAAAATCGTGGATTTACTATACAAGATTTATACCAAACAAAAATACTAACCAATAATGATAATATTAAACAGAGCTTATGACAAAATAAATACTAATGGCTACAGAATACTTGTAGAAAGATTCTGGCCAAGATGGGTAACAAAAGAGAATCTAAAAGTTGATTTATGGTTAAAAGAAATTGCTCCATCTAATAAACTTAGGCAATGGTTTATGCATGATCCCGTGAAATGGGATGAGTTTAGAAAAAAATATTTTATTGAACTAAACAACAATAAAGAAAATATAGGAAAAATTATAAACTTAGAAAAGGATAAAAGTATTATTTTAATCTATTCCTCATCATCAAAGTATAATAATGCAGAGGCACTGAAAGAATATATCGTAAATAAAAACTATGTCCGAAGATAACATTTTTACAGTTAGTCAAATAAATAAATTTGTATCCAGGCACTTGAGAGAAAATTTCAACAGTATCTTTATTCAAGGAGAGATCGCAGAATTAACTATTACAAAAGAGAGCTGGGTCTTTATAACCCTGAAGGATGAAACATCGTCAATTAGATGCGTAGACTTTGGGCAGAAGACATTAAAATATAGAGACTTCATAAAGGAAGGATCTGAGATTATAGTTAAAGGAACATTATCTTTATTTGAAAAAAAGGCAACATTCCAGCTTGTTTTGGAGGATATAAAAATATTAGGTGATGGAGACATATATAAAACAATAGAGGAACTAAAAGTTAAACTTTTAAATAAGGGGTATTTTAAAGAGGATAGAAAAAAACAACCACCAAGGTTTCCTTTAAAAATCGGTGTTGTAACATCTTTAGACAAACATTCAATGGCATATAAAGACTTTTTAAACACATATAAAAAAAGGTTCCCTATAACTAAAATTTCACTATACGACTCCAAAGTACAGGGTGAGAATGCTGAGAAACAAATCATTGAAGGGATAGAATATTTTGAAAAAATAAAAGGAATAGAGGTAATAATAATAACGAGGGGTGGGGGATCAATAGAGGATTTAATGCCATTTAATTCTGAACAACTGGCAGATACTATATACAATTCTAAAAAGGTTATTGTATCTGCAGTAGGTCATGAAGGTAATGTCTCTATTTCTGATCTAGTAGCTGATGTACATGCTATAACTCCTACAGATGCAGCAAATATTCTTGCTCCTTCCAAATATGATTTAAAGGCATATTTAAAAAAATGTATATCTACAGAAATAATAAAATCTAACTCACGAATCACAGGTCAATACACGTTAATAGATAATTTGATGTTGCGTTCAAAAAGTAATATAGAATATTCAATTAATGAAAAAATACAATATCTCAAAGAATCTTCTTATTTTCTAAAAGATAGAGTGAATTTTCTATATAATATTAGAATAGATATGAAAAATAAAATAAAAATACAATTTATAAAGGTAAAAAATACGGTTGACAATAAGATCAATTTGATTAATAATAAAGTTACAATACTCAATTCTATAAATCCATTATATATTTTAGATAAAGGATATTCTATAGTGTATAAGGATAATAAAATAATAAAATCTATCTCAAGTATTGATATAGGAGATGTGGTAAAAATTAAACTAGCGCAAGGAGAACTTGAAAGTAATATTTTAGATAAGAAAGATGATGGCTAAAAAAACTAGTAATACTCAAAATACACATAATGAAGAATCTGGATCTGGATCCGATGGAATCAGTTTTTCCAAAAAATATGAAAGATTCGAAAGTATAATACAAGAACTTGAAAATGATGAATTAACTATTGAGGATCAAATAAAAAAAATAGAAGAGGGAACAAAGCTATATAAAGAATGTGTTAAGTATTTAAATAATACAAAGAATAAAATCACTCTGATAAATAAGGAACTAGAAAAAGTAGATTTAGATTCAGATCTAGATATAGACCAAGATTTAGATAATTAAATATATGGAATTGAAGGGTAAAATTTTAAAATCAACTTATATTAAATTCGCAGTTGTACCAGTAATATTTTTGCTTGCAAGTTTTGTATATACACTCTTTAACACTGCAACAGTTCCTGCAGTACAATTTACTCCATTTAATGGATTTAATCCGTCAGAAAGTTTATCTCAACCAAAAGCTGCAACTACAATATATGCAAACAATAATGAAGTTATTGGTAAAATATACGGACCAGAGATGAAAGCATATCAATATGTTTCCAATCCTTCAGCATATGCAGGTGATTCTATATTGTATCATCTTGAAAATATTCCTCCATACTCATCAAATCCTGATGTTTTATCTTTAGCTATGAAAGCAAAAAATGATTTTATGCAGTTTTTATATAACGGAGGTGCAATAACCAAGAGTGATATTACTTTGGCAAATCAAAATACTAATACTCCATATTTCAGTGTTCTTCATACCCCATATTTTACAGAATATGTTATCCATAAACTATACCAAAACTATCAAAAATATCTGCTTTTAGGTGGATTACAAGTTTACACAACTGTAGATCCAGCCTTGAATACCCTTGCTCAACAAATAGTTACAAGTGACTTTCAACAATATGATGTACCAATAGGAGCTGATTCTGCAGCTATGGTAGCAGACAACCCAACTAATGGATATGTTCTTGCTATGATTGGAGGGCCAAACAATGGGGCATACCTTAATATGGCTGATATTCCACGTCAACAAGGATCTGCTATGAAACCATTAATTTACATTAAAGCATTTGAAATGGGATACTCTCCACAAACAATGATTAATGATTCTCCTATATGTTATGGAAATTACTGTCCAACAGATTATGAAGGATATACAGTTGGATGGGTTTCAATAGATAGGGCAATCAATCAGTCAATTAATATTCCGGCAATAAAAATGCTTGCAAGAATAGGATACCAGAATGGATTTAATACACTTATAAAAGAAGGTATACAGTTAGATCCGAAAGTATATGTTGGATTACCTCTAGTACTTGGTGCTGCAGGAATACCTTTAGTTAGAATGGTAGGTGCATATAATGCATTAGATAATGGGGGATACTATGCTCAATCCACTCCATTTATTAAAATTGTATACAACAATCAAACAATACTCAATAACACTAATCCTCCTAAAAACAGAATACTAGATGCTAACGCTGTAGCAGAGATGGATGCAGTACTAGGCGATACTGTTCTAAAGCAACCATTATATGGATCTAATACTTATTACTACTCAGTTCAAGGTAGACCTTATGGATCTAAGGATGGGACATCAAATGGACCTAGAGATATAACAGATTATATGTTTATCCCTCAACTTTCAGTAGGTGTATGGGCTGGAAATATAAACGATTCACTTATGTCTCAAAATGCAGTAGGTGCATTCCAAACAGGACCTATGGCTCATCAATTGATAATGGATTATATTCAAAATAATAATTTACCTATTGTAAACTTCCAAACACCTACATACCCAACACTAAATTCTACAACTGCACAGATCCCTTGAATCCAGATTCTTGAGTCTAGGCTTCTTAATTTTAGACTATTTACTTTTAATTATATAAAAATATGCACCATTGGAGGTTTTTGCTAGTTTGTAGTATTTATTTATAAAGGCTGTCAGTTTATTAAATCCATAGCTATCGTTATAATAGAGTATAAGATATGGCTTATTCTTATTTAGCTCAGAGAGAACAGTATTCTGTCTTTTTTCCCCTATTATTTGAAAATCAACTACATACTTCTCACTGGGAATAGATTTTGTCATATAGTAATCCCAAGGAAAATTACCCATTATAAATATTCTCTTACCCTTAACATTTAGTGAATCCAGATTATTTGCAATCTGGTATACTATATTTGCGTTCTGCTCAGTTTTCTCATATATAACATTAGTATTATAGATAAAAATAGAATTATATTGAGAACTTGTTTCTTTACCTATCATATATGCATAAGAATTAGGATAATAGTCATATTTAAATTGTAACTGCTGGAAAATTTGCCATGATAATTCTCCTCTAAAGAAATATAGTTCTCCAAGATATATAGATATACCAACTAAAAATACAATAAGTATTTTTTTATACCACCTTTCTTTATATATTCTATATATATAGTATCCTAGTAAAATACAAAGAGGTAATGCTATTTGAAGAAGATAATGAAAATAAGGTCTTCCTGATAAATATACACTGTATAAATCAATAATAACCCATAAATATATAAAGAGAGTTACATCTTTGGATCTAGATCTTTTAATCCATCTTTTTTTATAAAATACAAAAAATATGAATAGGATCAGGAAAAGAAGTATAGTCTGAAAATCAACTATTGATAAACCAAATAAAGGTTTTGCCTTTGCGACATATCCTAAATTATACAAAAATATTGCATATATTGTGTTCGGTAGATTGTTTGTGAAAAATTCATAAACTAGAAAAATTACCAATGGAGTGAACAAACCCAAGGTATAGAAAAATGATGATTTAACATATTTTTTAAAATCAAATATAAAAAAGAAATATACAATAATAAAGAATGCATCAAATATTACTGACACCTTAAACATTAATCCAAGACCTATGACAAGTCCTGCAATATATAATTTTAAAAAACTTATATCAGGAACATTCTTCAGAATTATATATATAGATAATATAGAAAAGAACATATAATAATTCTCAGCATTAGCCAATGTTCCTTCTAGAAAAACACTCCCTATAAGTAAAGCAAAAAGAAGGGATGATATAACTGCTACTTTATTACCAAACTTTAATTGAGCTATTTTAAAAATAAAATACTGAGTAAGCAAAGCAAGGATCAAAGAAACGGATTGGTAAACAAAAATTAAAGATAGCGGAATACGTTCATATAAAGCATATAGGTAATATATAAAAGGGGTTTTATTATCAAATACAGTGCTATATAAAACTGCACCATGATTTAGAGCCATACCTATTGCTGAATACATACCTGTATCTTCATACCAATGGGGCTCATAAAATGCGGGGAGTCTTAATAAAAATGTTAACAAAAAGGGAAAAAATTTAATGTATCTATTCATAACTAACTAATTTTATAAATGATAACAATTACTGAATGTTATTATTATATCACAGGAAATAAAAGAGAGCCCTGATTCGACTCCCTAAATCTTTTTATATATCTCTGTCTCTCGCCGTAATTTTCTATCTT
>JAJZDR010000027.1 GCA_021805885.1 bacterium
CACAATGAATATGCAGATATTATGCAAGATGAAAAGATAAAATTATTTAAAAAAATATTTAAATTATGATTACTTGATTCTTAGTATTTCAGTATATAAATTGGATTAGAAAATACTTGATATAGATACTGAATATTGGGAATTAATAAATATTTTAGTTGGTATATTATTGTATATACTCTGAAGATAGTCTCCCTATTTTTTTGAGTATTCTCTGGTTTTCTTTAGTGTCATTTTTTAGCTGACTTTTTAGATCTTTTATTGTATCTTTTATATATTTATTTTTGATTATCTTCACTATGTTTGAAAAGTCATTCTCTATTTTCTTAGAATCATCATTCATTATATATTCCTGACTAACAGACCTTTGTATACTCATGTCAATTGTATCCATGTCTTTTTTAAAATCATTCAAAATTAGATGTTCATAAATTTTTTTTGAATAAGGATCTTTTAAATAGTCCGATTTAATATTTAAAATTGCTAAATCTCTAAATTCTGGATAATTAATTATTATATATAAAAAATAAATCTCAATATTTTTATTGATACGAGTTTTGTTGGATTCTATTTCTAGATTATTTGAAGGATCTTTTCTAGTAGTTTTTTTAATATATTGATCTATAATTTCAAAACTAAGATCAAGTCTTTTTGAAAGTTCTGATACAAAGAAACTTTTTTTTATAGCATTAGGTATGCTATCTAAAGCATCTGATATATTCTCAACGACGGCAATTTTCCCCTTATAGCTATTAATATTATTATTAGAGATTTCATAATCTATTATGAAGGATAGGTAGTCTTTTGCTTCATTTACTGCTAACTCCCATTTTTCTCTTCCATATTTTAATATATATTCATCAATATCTTTGGTTCTTCTAAGATCAACTACCATAGTATTAAAATTTCCATTCTCTGCAAGTTTAGCACTTTTTCTTAGTGCTCCATACCCTGCTTTATCAGAGTCAAAAGCGAAATATATATTATTAGTAAACCTTTTTAACATATTCAAATGATTTTCTGTTATTGCAGTTCCTTGAATACCCACTATATTTAAAATTCCATTTTGATTAGATTGTATAACATCTATATTTCCTTCTGTAATAATTACAAAATCTTTTTTTGAAATATGGTTTTTTGCAATATCAATTCCATATAGTACTTCGCTTTTTTTAAAAACCTCTGTTTCTGGTGAATTTAAGTATTTTGGTATAGTTCTATCGTCAATTGCTCTTGAGGTAAAACCTATTATATTACTTTTTATATTAGATATAGGAAATACTATTCTGTTTTGGAATTTATCATGTAGTAATGTTTGACTATCATTATTTTTTTGGTCCAGACCATTTGGATCTATATTCTTTGTAAATCCATATTTTATTGCTAATTCTCTAGAGATTCCTTTAGATTTTAAGAATCGTGTTAAACTATCACCTTTTGGGTTATATCCAATTTTAAAAGTCTTGACACTTTCTTTATTTATGAATCTTTTTTGTAAGTATGAAATTGCAGACTTATTTTTCAATAGTTCTGATTGGAAGAAGCTTATAACTAAGGTATTAACTCTTAAAATATCAAGTTTATTTGATCTAAAACCTTTATCTTGATCATATTTCTTTTCTATTTTTATTCCTGCCCTTTTTGCTAAGATCTCTATAGCCTCATTAAAGTCAACATTCTCTATTTTTTCAATAAATGTTATTACATCTCCAGATTCTTGGCAACCAAAACAATGAAAAAATTGAAAATCTTCATTGATTGAGAAAGATGGAGTTTTTTCTTGATGGAATGGACATAATGCAAAGTATGATCTGCTTGCCTTTTTTAAGCTTAAATGCTCAGATGCAACATCAACAATATTAATCCTCTCTTTAATTGCATTTATCTGATCTTTATCTAACATAATTTCAATTATATCATAAAGATATAACCAATTTTGAACCCATAGAATTCTATGATATACTCCATTTTAGGAGAAATCCTGATGTAGGCAAAGAAGACAAATTTTTGTTTTCAACCTCTCTAAAAGGAGATTAGATGGTCATTAAGTTCGTGTACTATGTCAGATTTGCTGTTAGTTATTGGATGATCCCTCTGTTTGGAATAGCAGGAGCAGTGATAAGTGGTCAAATATTCAAGGCAGAAATCTTTATAGTAATAACATCTACTATGACTGGTATAGTTTTAGGTTATATATTAACTGAAGCGATGAGGATGAGAATCTCCAGGGAACATTGACCGTTATAGTCTCTTTTCTCGGGTCTGAGGTCTTTTTTGTTTAAAAACAATCAAGACCTCAGCCCGCAACCGTGAATTTGTATGTTGCACACTTAATATTTCTCTGTTATAATATTTCTTGTGTTTTTAAAATAATGTTTTATGGAAGGAGTCCAAACTCAGGGTAAAGATAAGAAAGATAAAATAGATTTTAATGGTGCTGTTAAAGAAGCATATCCAGATTTATCTTTTAAAGTAGAACTTGAAAACGGAAAAGAGGTTTTTGCGTACCTTTCTGGTAAGATGAAAATGCACTATATAAAGATATTGGTGGGGGATAAAGTTAAGGTTGAAATCTCAAAATACGATTTAAAAAGAGGTAGAATAATTTATAGATATTAAAATTATGAAGGTTAGATCTTCTGTAAAAAAAATATGTAAAAGTTGCTATGTCGTAAAAAGACAAAGAATACTTTTTGTATATTGTAAAAGGTCTCCTAAACATAAACAAAGGCAAGGATAATATATGGCACAAACACAAGTAAGAATTGCAGGTGTTGAATTACCTGTAAAAAAAAGAATAGAAATAAGCCTTACAAGTATATTTGGAGTAGGAGTTTCTGTATCTAGAAAAATACTTGAAAGAGCAAGAATAAGTGTTGATAAAAGGACGTATGATTTAACAGATGATGAAATAGCAAGAATAAGGTCTGTTATAGAAGGAGGAGATGTTTTAGTAGAAGGAAATCTAAGACAAAAAGTATATCAAGATATAAAAAGATTAAGAGATATACGTTCTTATAGAGGTATTAGACATAAAATTGGATTACCTGTAAGAGGTCAACGTACTAGGCATAATGCTCGTACAAGGAAAGGTAAGGTTAGGGTTGCAGTCGGAGGTTTAAATAAAAAAATAGATAAGAAATAATATGGCAGAAAAAAGAGTTAAAAAAGAGAAAGTTAGAATAACAAAAGGCAGAGCTTATGTTGCTTCTACTTTTAATAATACTATTGTTACCCTGACTGATATATCTGGTAATGTTCTTGCATCGTCATCTGCAGGGGTAGTAGGATTTAAAGGTGCTCGTAAGAGTACACCTTTTGCAGCATCTAGAGTAGCAGAAGATGCAGTGTTGAAATCTCAAAAATATGGATTGTCTGATGTAGATGTATTTATATCTGGACCAGGTATGGGTAGACAAATGGCTGTAAAAAGTTTAAAATCATCTGGACTTAAAATATTATCTTTATCTGATATAACTCCTATTCCACATAATGGGTGTAGGGCTAAGAAACAACCTAGAAAATAAATTATGGCAAAATATACTGAATCAAAATGTAAACAATGTTTAAGAGAACACCAGAAGCTCTATTTAAAAGGTTCTAAGTGTTATACCTCTAAATGCCCTTTTTTAAGAAGAAATGGTGCATTACCTGGATCTAATAGGTTCTCTTACAAAAGGCAGTCAAATTTTGCTATACAATTTAGAGAAAAACAAAAGATTAAAAGAATGTATGGAGTATTAGAGAAACAATTTAGGAGATATTATGGTATAGCTCTTCAGAAAAAAGGTGATACTGGATTAACACTTCTACAAGTTTTGGAAAGGAGATTTGATAATGTAGTTTTCAGGATGGGGTATGCTCCAAACAGAGCTACGGCAAGACAATTGGTTACTCATGGGCACTTTACCATTAATGGAAGGTCAAATAATATCCCTTCAACACTTCTTAATACTAATGATGTAGTAGAGTTGAAGATAAAAAGTGAAAGTATGGAATTTTTTAAAGATCCTCTAAAAGGAGTTGAAGCAAATATACCAGGTTGGATTAGTATATCCAAAAATAAAGCTACAATTGAATCTCTACCTGAAAAAGATTTTTTTGATCCAAGCATTCAACCTAGTCTTGTGGTAGAATACTATTCTAGATAATATTATTATTTAAAGTTATGATTAATATAGATTTGCAAAAAATAAAAACATTAGAAGAGAATGATTTTTATGGAAAATATTCAATATCCCCATTGAATAAAGGTTACGGATATACTGTTGGGAACACATTAAGGAGAATTTTACTTTCATCTTTAAGAGGAGCTGCAGTTACGTCAATAAAAATTGATAATATAAACCATGAATACTCTACTATTGATGGAGTTCATGAAGATGTGATGAATATAATTTTAAATGTAAAAAATCTAAAATTAATATCAAGATCTGAAGAACCTCAAACAGTGACAATAACTGCTTCTGGGGAGAAAATTGTTAGGGCTTCGGATATAGATGTTACTGATAGTATTGAAGTAAGGAATCCAGAACAAATTGTTGCAACACTATCTGACCCAAAAGCTAAGCTTTCAATAGAACTTGTAATTGAGAATTCATATGGATATCGCCTTTTGGATAACTCTAAAAGGAATTATGCTGGAATTATTCCTATAGATGCTGATTTCTCTCCTGTTTCAAGGGTAAATTTCACAATAACTAATACTAGGGTAGGAGATGAGACTGATCTAGATGAAATAATACTTGAAATATATACTAAATCTATAAGTCCTAGCGTTGCTCTAAAGGCTGCTTTAATAGAAGCACATTTAGTATTTAACCAATTAAACTCTGAATTTGAACCTGTAAGTGTGGAAAAGGAAATAAAAAAGACTAAAGTAAAACCTGAAAAACCTACTAAAAAGGTTGTTTCAAAGAAGACTGTTTTAAAGAAAGACCAAGATGAGACACCTAAAAAAAGTAAAAAAACTAAATAAGGTAAAAGGTCACAGAGATCTAATGCTGAAAAACCTTGCTGCTTCTATTATTCAGTATGAAGAAGTAGAAACTACAGAAGCTAAAGCAAAAGCGGTATCTTCTTTTGTAGACAAAATTATATCTATGGGGAAGCCAGGAGATCTTAATGCTAGAAGGAGGCTTTACGAAACACTTCCAACTAAAATTGCTGCAAATAAGGTTTTAGAGGTTTTAAATGATAGGTATAAGGATAGAAATTCTGGTTTTACATCTATTGTTCATATAGGAGTAAGGAAAGGAGATAACTCCAGAATGGTCAAAATTAAATTAATAAGTTAGATATGTTGACAAAGTTTATTTCAAAAAAAGATATAGAAAGAAAATGGTATCTTGTTGATGCTAAAGATAAAAGGTTAGGAGATTTATCTGTAAATATAGCTAAAATACTTATAGGTAAAGGTAAACCTTCATACTCTTCTAACTTAAACTTTTCCGATCATGTGGTTTTAATAAATGCTAAAGATATTAAGATTCATGATAAAAAAATTGATACTAAACTTTATTATTCCCATTCTATGTATCCTGGAGGTTTGACTACTATACCTTATTCTAGAATGATACAAGATAACTCGGATTATGTTATTAGAAATTCAGTAAAAGGTATGTTGCCTAAAACCAAGATAGGAGCAGAGATGATTAACTACTTACATGTTTATAATGATGATAATCATGAGTATAAAAGTGTAAAATTTGAAAAAACAATATAATTATTATGGCTGAGAAAAAAGTAAGTAAAATAGAATATTATTATGCAAAAGGTACCAACAAGACCTCCACTGCTACTGTAAGGCTATTTTCTGGAAAAGGTGAAACATTAATTAATAATCAATCTCTATCATCATATTCATCAAGTCGTGAGGTTATGACATCTATTCTAGAGAAACCTTTTATTCTTACAGGGACTAAGGATAACTTTTATTTTAGTGCAAAGACCAAAGGTGGAGGATATGTTTCTCAATTGAAAGCTACTTCGTTAGCAATATCTAGAGCACTTTCTAAAATAAATGATGAATACAAAAAGACACTTGCACAATACAATTTATTAAGAAGAGACCCAAGAATGGTTGAAAGAAAGAAGTACTATAAAGTGAAATCTAGAAAAGCTCCCCAATATTCAAAACGTTAAACTCAAAATTTTGATTCTACATCTATAATCGAGTATTTTCTAATCCAATTTATATACTGAAATACTAAGAATCAAGTAATCATAATTTAAATATTTTTTTAAATAATTTTATCTTTTCATCTTGCATAAT
>JAJZDR010000007.1 GCA_021805885.1 bacterium
AGAATTCCTTGTCAAGACCGATCATCCCCATATTTATTTATAATTAAAGAACACAACTTTTAATTTTACCATATTTATGTTAATCTTTCAATAATATGGCATACAGACACAAAGAAGATATAAATCTTTTACACAATATTGAAGGTCCAGTTGGTTCTTTTGATATTTTTTATTCATGGGTATTTAAAATAGGTAAACATATATTAATAGGTGTAGAAGTACTTGTTATTATAGCTTTTGTATTTAAAATCTTTTTAGATAGTACGTATGCAAGTGTTGCCAATAAATCCACTTCTCTTCAATCTCAATTAAATTCTACATTGATGGTTACTAAGGTTAGTAAGATTTTAAAATATCAGAATAGTATTAATACAATAACAAGTTTAGAGACTTTTAGAGAAAAGACAGGAGTTACTTTGTACGATATACTACATCTTATTCCTTCAGGGATAGTTGTGACGAATGTAAGTTTAAATATTAATAAATTTCTTATTTCTGGTACTGCTGTAACATATGCTCAGTTACAAGATTTGTCTAATAACTTTAGCAATGATTCTTCGCAATTTAGTAGTGTGATTATTCCGCAGCTTACAAATTCTAGTTTACAATCTATTAATAATATAAATTTTTCTTTATCTGCAAATTTAGTTAATAAACAATGAGAAGTTTTGATTATCAAAAAGAAAAAAAGTTATTTTTGGACAGCTTTAATAATAAAAAGTACGTACTTTATTATTATATGAGTTTTTCTGTAATAATGGTTATTATCTTTGTTGCTTTTATAATATATCCAATAGCTACTGATATGATAAAAGAGAATAATCAAATTACTGCAGTGAAAGCTATGAATGCTCAAATGCAAAATAGAATTAATCTCATTAATGCAACATACTCAGTATATTCTAATAAAGTAGCAAAAAATACATCTGCAGTAAGTAATTCTTTGCCTAAAAACCAAGATACTGCATTCATATTTGGCAATGTATATCAAATTTTTCAGAATAATGCATTACAACTAGATACTATTAATTTCTCAAGTAATATTAATTCACAATTAGAAATTGCGATAACTCCCTTTTTTGCGTCTGCATTCCCAATAGATATTTCGGGTCAAGGTACATATCAGAATCTTTTGTCAGTTCTAGCAACATTATCAGCATACCCTCAAAGAATAGCAGTTTATAATGTTTCATTTGCTGTATCAAATAACAGTTTGAGTAATAATTTTGCTGGATCACCTGGGTTGTTCCAGTTAAGCGCAATAGTATTTTATTCTAAATTTTAGCTATGAAGAAATTTTTTACTATTATAATTTTTACATTGGTTATATTTATATTATGGATAGGGTTTTCAATTTACTCTACTATATCAAAACCTCCTGTTGTGAATGTCCCTTCCTCAGATATAGCCAATTTTAATACAGATTTACAACTCAATACTTTAGATCGTATTGTTAGTAGCCAAAAATATATTTGTGTAAACAATAATTTTACAGTTAAATCTTGTTCTAATAAAACCAAAATATGAAATAATACAATATAATGGAATCGGTTAATTATTTGCTAGGCTTGAATGCTAGGGCAAATTGTATGAAATGTTTCTCCAAATCCAATACATCCTCTTTACTATTATTTTTTCTTGTGTTAAAAGAAGACCTACAAATTTTAATATAAATATTATTTAATGCATACATAATATTGACAATAAAATAGTAATATGATATATATATGTACATACATTATTACGACTTGATGAAGGTTGATCACCAGTAAAAATATAGATTTTTATGAAACCTCTGTTGCGCTCAGGGGTGTTTTTTGTGTGTTTGATACTTTAAAGTCAGTGTTTTTATTAATTATTAGGAAAGTTATATATTATGCAACAAAGAATCAATCTTGCTACATCTAATAAATATAATAAGTATTTCGAGTATCCAAATTTAATAGAAGCACAGAAAAAATCGTATGAATGGTTCTTAAGTGATCATCTTAAGGAATTATTTGAAGAAATAAATCCAGTTGTTGATAATACGGGGAAATTATGGATCCTAGAATTTCTAGATTATAGATTTGGTGATGTAAATAGAAGTGTTAGAGAAGCTATAAGAAAGGGGTTGAGTTATGATAAATCTTTATATTTTAATGTAAGGCTTACCAATAAGGTTTCTGGAGAGATTAAAGAGCAAGAAATATTTATAGCAGAACTTCCTGTTATGACTGATAGAGGAAGTTTTATTATAAATGGTCATGAAAGAGTTATAATACACCAAGTAGTAAGATCTGAAGGTATACTTTTTACAGAAGGTGATAAAAAAGCTGTACGTAATAAGGTATATTTTGCAAAACTAATAACTTCCATAGGTCCATGGCTAACTTTTGAGGTCAATGCTCATAATGTTATGTCACTAAAACTTGCTCCTAAGAAACCTAAGATTCTTGTAACTACACTTTTGAGAGCTCTTGGTTATTCTACTAACACTGAGATTTCAAATTTGTTTGCTGATGTTGATACAAGTAGTGAGTCAAGATATATTGAATCTACTTTAGCAAAAGATCCTACACATAATAATAATGAAGCTGTTTTGGAAATATATAGAAAAATAAGGCCGGATATAGCTGTAAATTATGAAAATGCACTTTTATATATCAATAGTCTCTTCTTTAATCCTAGAAAATTATTTCTTGGTAAAACTGGTAGATATAAATTAAATAAAAAATTAGGATTAAATATTCCAGTTGAAGCGAACAATTATGTTCTTACTAATATGGACGTAATAGCTATAATAAAAAGATTAATTCAAGTTAATAATAGAGAGTTAGATCCTGACGATGTAGATTCACTATCTAATAGAAGAGTAAAAAGTGTTGGTGAGTTGATGGGTGATTACTTAAGGATAGGTGTAAGAAGAGTTGAAAAGATAATTAAGGACAGGATGAGTATTATGTCTTCAGATGAAGTTCTTACACCATCTATGCTTGTAAGTGCAAAACCATTTGTGTCTGTTATAAATGAATTCTTTGGAAGCAGTTCTGTATCAGTATTTATGGATCAGGATAATATATTGTCAGAGATTTCTAATAAAAGGAGGGTTACTGCTGGAGGGCCTGGTGGTCTTACTAAAGAAAGTGCTACTTTTTCAGTTCGCGATGTTCACTACTCCCAATATTCCAGATTATGCCCTGTAGAATCCCCAGAAGGTCCTCAGATTGGTATAGTTAATCATCTTTCTGTATATGCCAGAATAAATGATTACGGTTTTATAGAGGCCCCATACAGAAAAGTATTTCATACTATTTCATTTGATTCAGATGAACTAGTAGGTAGAATGCTGAAAAAGGATCTTAAAGTAGATACCAAAACATATAAAAAAGGTACTGTTGTAGATAAAGATTTATCTTTAAAGGTAAAAAAGGCTAAACTTAAAAATATTGAGGTTGTAGCCTATTTATCAAATGAAATTATATATTATGATGTTGATGAGGAATTTAATCTGAAGATTTCAAGTTTAAGTGTAAAGATAGATGAATATGGAAATATATTAGATTCTGTAATACAGATAAGGTCAAGAGGTGAATATACTTTAGGTTCAGTAGATGATATAAATCATATTGAAGTTTCTACATCTCAAATAGGAGGTGTTTCATTGAATCTGATACCATTTTCTGCAGGGAATAAAGCTGACAGAACATTAATGGGGTCGAATATGCAAAAACAAGCAGTTCCCCTTGTTAATCCAGAAGCTCCTCTTATAGGTACTGGATTTGAATCTGTTGTAGCAGAAAATTCTAATAGGGCAGTATTTGCATCTGGGGATGGGATTATTGATTATGCAGATGCAGGTAAAGTTGTTATAAACTATAAAGTTGGAGATAAAGGATCTGGATCCGACGGATCTGAATCCAAAGATACTTATTTTGTAGATAAATTTGTACCTACAAATAAAAAAACTTCTTTTTCTCAAACTGTTTTATTACAGAAAGGTGATAAAGTTTCAAAAGGAGATATTATCATTGATGGCCCAGGTATGGATCACGGAGAACTTGCTTTGGGTAGAAATTTGGTTGTAGGGTATATGATGTATGAAGGTTATAATTATGAGGATGGGATAGTTATATCAGAACGATTAATAAAAGAAGACCTTCTTACTTCTGTGCACGTACAGTCGTACACTCAAGATATAAAAGAAACAAGGCTTGGAAATGAAGTCCACACAAGAGATATACCAAATGTTTCATTACATTCACTTCGTAATCTTGATGAGCAAGGTATTGTTAGGATAGGTGCATATGTAGAATCTGGAGATATATTGGTAGGTATAGTAGCACCAAAAGGTGAGGTAGAACTTACTGCAGAAGAAAAACTTCTAAGATCTATTTTTGGTGATGTAGCTAAAGATGTAAGGGATAATTCACTAAGGATTCCAAATGGAGAAAAAGGCATTGTTATAGATGTTGAAATTTTAGAAAGAAGCGATGATTCAAATAAATTAAATCCTGGCGTTATAAAACAGATTAAAGTTTGGGTTGCTAGGACACATAAGGTAGGATTGGGAGATAAATTATCCGGGAGATTTGGAGATAAAGGTGTTGTATCAAAAATATTGCCAATAGAAGATATGCCATATTTAAAAGATGGCACTCCTATAGATATAATTTTATCACCTTCTAGTATTACAAAAAGGCTTAATTTTGGACAATTAAATGAGATATATTATGGTGAGATAGCAAAACGTGCAGGATTAAATTTTGCTTTTCCTATATTTTCTAGGATGGATGAGGATAAACTTAATACTATAAAGAAAAAATATGATGTTGGTGAAATTGAAGATAAAGTATTACTTCGTGACGGGAGGAATAGTGAGTTATTTGAAAACAAAGTTTCTGTAGGTCCAAGATATATACTTATGCTTGACCATCTTGCAGATACTAAGGTTACTGCACGTTCAACAGGACATTATACAGTTGTAAATCAGCAACCACTGGGTGGAAAAGCACAAATGGGGGGACAAAGATTTGGAGAAATGGAAGTCTGGGCACTAGAAGCTTATGGTGCTGCAAGTACTTTGCAAGAAATGTTGTCTATAAAATCAGATGATATTATTGGTAGATCTGAGGCATATAAATCAATAATACAAAACAAAAAAATTCAAATGGTTGGTATTCCTGAATCTTTCAAAGTTTTACTTTTAGAACTTAAATCTTTAGCTTTAAATATTGAACCTATTGATGTTGTTACAGAACCAACTTTGGAAGAAGTAGAGGAAGAAAGTGTCTTACCTGAAGATGTTTTTATAGAGAATGAAGGAGAAGTTAAAAAAGTATTGAATGATAGTAATATCGAGAGTTTAGTAGAAGAGTAGTTTTAATTTATATTGTAAACTTATGGTAAAAGATTTTAAAGCATTAAAAATAACTCTAGCATCACCTGATAATATACAGGATTGGTCTCATGGTGAAGTCAAAAAAGCAGAGACTATAAACTATAGAACTCAAAGACCTGAGGTAGGAGGTTTAATGTGTGAAAAAATCTTTGGTCCTACTAAAAATTACGAATGTTATTGTGGAAAATATAAAAAAATAAGATACAAAGGTATAATTTGTGATAAATGTGGAGTAGAAGTTACAACAAGGAATGTAAGAAGAGAGAGGATGGGACACATTAAACTTGCATCTCCAGTTACTCATATATGGTATGTTCATGAAGTTCCTAATAAACTATCATTGCTTTTGGATATTACTCAAAAGAAGCTTATATCAGTATTATATTTTTCAAGATATGTAGTTCTTGATATTAACGAAGAAGCTAAAAATAAATCCATAGATCTTATAAAAAATAAGATAGAAGAGGAAGAGAAAATACATAAGGAGAATCTTCAATCTCAGATAGATTCTATAAAAGATGAGAATGCATCTGTAATAAAAGATATGATTAAGGAGTCTAAGGGTTCTGGATCCAAAGAACCTAGGTTCAAAGATGAAAAAAATGCTGAGGCGTTAGAATTACAGGTTGAAAAAATTAATTTTAAATATAGACAAAAAATAGCAAAACTAAAAGAGGAACAAGGTCTTATATTTGAAGAACTATCTAAAGCAAACCAAGATCTATTATCTTTGGTAAAGAGAATGATTATAGGAGAAGTTGTATCTGAGGAAGAATATGGAAGACTTTTGAGTAACGATTTGGAATTTTTCAAATTAGGGATGGGAAGTGAGGCTATAAGAACATTATTATCAAGGATAAATCTAGAAGAATTATCTAAAGAACTGTATAAAGATATTAATGCAAAATCAATACAAAAAAGAGTAAGGGTTATTCAAAGACTTAAGATTGTTGAAGGATTTAGGAAGAATAACATGAAACCAGAATGGATGGTACTTGATATTATTCCGGTAATTCCTCCTGATTTAAGACCTATTATTCAGTTACCTGGAGGTAGGTTTGCAACATCAGATTTAAATGATTTATATAGAAGAGTAATAAATAGGAATAATAGACTTAAAAAACTTGTTGATCTTGGAGCTCCTGATGTTATATTGAGGAATGAAAAAAGAATGTTACAAGAAAGTGTAGATGCGTTGTTTGATAACCAACATAGACCATCACCTCCTGTCCTCAATTCAAGAAGAATCCCATATAAATCATTGTCTGATAATATAAGAGGGAAATACGGAAGATTTAGAGAAAATTTACTAGGTAAGAGAGTTGATTACTCAGGGAGAGCAGTTATAACAGCAGGCCCTGATTTAAATCTATATCAGTGTGGTCTACCTAAAAAAATGGCTTTAGAATTATTTAAGCCTTTTGTTATGAGAGAGATATTATATAGGGATCTTGCACCTAACATCAAAGGAGCAAAGATGTTGTTTGAACAATCAACACCTGAAGTATGGGATATTTTAGAGGAAGTTATAAAAGATAGACCAGTACTTCTAAATAGAGCCCCTACTTTACATAAACAAGGTGTGCAAGGATTTTATCCTATTCTTATTGAAGGAGATGCTATAAAATTACATCCTCTATCTTGTGATGGTTTTAATGCAGACTTTGATGGAGATGCTATGGCTGTTCATGTTCCATTATCAGATGAAGCAATTTTAGAGGTAAAGAATCTTATGATGGCACACAGTAACCTATTTCTTGCTGCTGATGGAGCACCAGTTATAACTCTAAAAAGAGATATGGTTTACGGTTGTTACTATTTAACATCTATAGCTAAGGAATCTTTACAGTACACTTTTAGTTCTCCGGATGATTTATTATCAGCTCAAGAAAAAGGTCTGGTACATTTTCGTGATCTTGTTAATGTTAGAATAGATGGAGAAATAATAAAAACTACTGCAGGAAGGATAATATTTAATAATGTTCTACCAGAAGAAATTCCATATGTTAATGAAATAACAAATGATGTACTAATAACAAGTATAATAATATCTTGTGTTGAAAAAATTGGAGCAAAAGAAACTATTCCTATACTTGATAAACTTAAAGATCTTGGTTTTAAATATGCTCTAAAATCTGATTTCTCTATCTCTCTTTCAGATTGTAAGATATTACCTGAAAAGGATAGCATGATTGCTGAGGCAAATTCTAAAGTTGAAAAACTTGTTGATTCATATAAAGAAGGTCTAATTACAAAAGGTGAAAGAATACAGTTGTCAACTGTTTTATGGAAAGAAGTTACTGATTCAATAGCAGAGAAATCTCTTGCTAATTTGGATGATTCAAATATTTTTAAAACTATAGTAACTAATAAATTTATGGGTGCTAATATAGATCAATTAAAGCAGATAATAGGGATGAAAGGTTTGGTCATTGATCCTACAGGAGGTATTGTTGAATTACCGGTAAAATCCAATTATGTCGAAGGATTTTCAGTATTTGAATATCTTGTGGAGGCTAGATCTACTAGAAAAGGTCTTGCTGATGTAGCTTTAAAAACATCTAATACTGGATATCTTACAAGAAGAATGGTTGATGTTGCACATGATGTAATAATAAGAGAGGAAGATTGTAAGAACTTTGGAGAAGGTTATGAAATTTCAAAATCAGATAAAAGAGAACTTAAATTTGAATTAAGGATTTATGGAAGAGTAGTTGCATCTGATATACAAGTTGATGGCAAAGTACTTTATCCTATAAATACAATCATTGATAGATCTACTGCACATGATATAGCAAATAATTCTGGTATAGATAAGGTATATTTGAGAACTCCTCTAACTTGTGGTTCTCAATATGGACTTTGTACTATGTGTTATGGATATAACATGAGTGACAATAAACTTGTTGGTATAGGTACTGCAGTAGGAGTCATTGCAGCTCAAGCTGTTGGTCAGAAAGGATCTCAGTTAACATTAAATTCAAAACATGTTTCAGGAATTATAGGAGGAGCAGATATGTCTAGAGGTTATTCTAGGATTGAAGAACTTATGGAGGCAAGAATACCTAAAGGAGAAGCAAAAATAGCAGATATATCAGGGACTGTATCTATTGAGAATGTTGACTCTAAAGTTAGAGTACAAATTATAGGAGATCAAAAAGTTAGACAGGATTATGTACTTATTAAAGATGACATTGTTTCTTTTGTCGGAACAAAGAAGGTTTTACCTGGGACATTACTTTATACCCATAAAAATGGAATCCAAGTTGTAGCTCCCTTTAAGGGTACTGCAACAATAGAAAAGGGTAAGGCTTTTATAGAAAGTGATAAAGTTCAATCGAAGGAATATTTGTTTGACGATGATGAGATATTACTTGTTCAGGATAGGGAAAAGATAACAGAAGGTACTGAAATAACAGGAGGTAATATTAATCCAAATATATTGCTTAAAACGTTGGGTATTATGAAAGCTGAAAAGTATATTATTGATAATCTTTTATATACTTATGAAGATCAGGGTATTATTGTCTATGATAAACATATTGAAATTATTGTTTCTCAGATGGGAAGATATGTAAGAGTTACTAACCCTGGAGATTCAGATGTATTACCTGGGTCATACAAAGATATCTTCTTTATAAATGAAGAAAATAAAAAAATAAAAGACTTAGGCGGTAAACCCATTATCTTTGAGAGAAGATTATCTGGTATAACAATTGCAGCACTACATACAGAAAGTTTCTTATCAGCAGCATCTTTCCAAGAACAGGTGAGGGTATTATCAGATGCTGCGGTATCGGGGAAGATAGATTACTTGCGTGGATTGAAAGAAAATGTTATTATTGGGCGTAAAATTCCTGTTGGGGAAAAAGCTAGAATCTAGATTCTAGAATATCATGAATTTAGGTCTTATGATTTAAATTCTAAATCTGGATTAAGAATTTAAGATTATTTTAAATATATATTATGTCAAGATTGTCACAACTTGTAAGGAAACCTAGGAAAGATAAAGTGAAAAAAACAAAGTATAAGGCTTTAGCTTTTTCATATAATTCGCTAAAGAATAGATATATAGTAAATAATTCTCCTTTTAAAAAAGGTGTTTGTACTGTGGTAAGAACTACTACCCCTAAAAAACCTAATTCTGCAATAAGAAAAATTGCAAAAGTCAGACTTTCAAATAGATCAGAGATTACCGCATATATTCCAGGTGAAGGGCACAAACTTCAAGAGCACTCAGTTGTTCTTGTAAGGGCAGGAAAAGTTCCTGATGTTCCTGTTGCTAAATATCATATTGTTAGAGGAACTTATGATGATGCTGGAGGAGTTGAAAATAGAAAGAAAGGTAGATCTAGGTATGGAACCAAGAAGGCTAAATAATATATAATTATAAAACTATGAGAGGACGAAAAGCACCAAAAAGACAAATAAACCCTGATATAAAAATGAACAGTGCTAAAGTTGAGAAGTTCATAAATAATTTAATGATGGGTGGTAAAAAATCTATTGCAAGAAAAGTTTTCTATTCATCAATAGATCAGGTAGCAAGTGAGGTTAAAAAGGACCCATTAGATGTTTTTATAAAAATAATGAATAATGTTTCTCCAACAATAGAAGTACGCTCTAGAAGGGTTGGTGGAGCTAATTATCAAATTCCAGTTCCAGTATCATCAGCACGTGCAGAAGCACTTGCAATAAGATGGATTATTCAATCTGCAAGAGCTAAAAAAGGTATGCCTATGAATGAGAAATTAAAGAACGAGTTCTTAGATGCATATAATAACACTGGTCTTGCAATTAAAAAGAAAACTGATGTCGAAAAGATGGCAGAATCTAATAGAGCATTTTCTCATTTAGCTTAATTTAAAATAATAGTTTCCTATATATGGATAAGATAAGAAACATAGGTATTATTGCTCATATTGATGCTGGAAAAACAACATCAACTGAAAGAGTTTTATACTATACTGGTAAAACATATAAAATAGGAGAAGTTCATGAAGGTGAGGCAGTAATGGATTGGATGGCTCAAGAGAAAGAAAGAGGTATTACCATTACATCAGCTGCAACAACAACATTTTGGACACTGGGAGATTCTAAATATAGGATTAATATCATAGATACACCAGGGCATGTTGATTTTACTGCAGAAGTTGAGAGATCTTTAAGGGTTCTTGATGGAGGAGTTGTTGTTTTTGATGGTAAGATGGGCGTAGAACCTCAATCTGAAACGGTTTGGAGACAGGCTGATAAGTACAATGTTCCAAGAATTTGTTTTGTGAATAAACTTGATGGTATAGGAGCTGATTTTTATATGTCATATAAATCTATAGTTGAAAGATTAGGTGCTAACATTGTAGTTATGCAACTTCCAATAGGAATAGAGTCTAACTTTAAAGGCATTGTTGATCTTGTAGAAAATAAGGCATATATGTATAAAAACGATCTTGGTACAGATATTGAAAAAATTGAAATTCCAGAAGATATGAAGGCAGAGGTAGAAGAATATAGGTTGAAACTTTTTGAGAAGGCTGCAGAATGTGGGAATAATGATGTTATGGAGAAATATTTGAATGGGGAAGTATTAACCACTGAAGAAGTATATTCATCACTTAGAGCTGGAGTTATATCAAATACTATTTTTCCAGTTTTTTGCGGATCTGCGCTTAAGAATAAAGGGGTGCAGTTACTTCTTGATGCAGTGGTAAGATTATTGCCTTCCCCTTTAGATACTCCTCCAATTGTAGGGGAAGACAAGAAAGGCGAAAGTGTAAAAATAGACATTAGTGATAATGCCCCTTTTTGTGCTTTGGCTTTTAAGATAATGGTTGATCCTAATGTGGGTAAGCTTACATTTTTTAGAGTATATGGAGGTAAAGTAAAAAAAGGATCATATATTCTTAACTCTACAAAAGGTGTAAAAGAAAGAGTATCTAGAATACTTTTGATGCATGCTAACCATAGAGAAGAGATAGATGAACTTGGGGCAGGGGAGATAGGCGCTCTTGTTGGACTAAAAGATACTGTAACAGGAGATACATTGACTGACGAATCATACCCAGTATTATTGGAAAATATTACATTCCCAGAACCTGTTGTATCTATAGCAATTGAGCCTAAAACTAAAGCAGATCAAGAAAAAATGTCGTTAGCTATACATAAACTTGCAGAAGAAGATCCTACTTTTAAAGTAGAATCTGATATTGAAACAGGACAGACAATAATATCAGGTATGGGAGAATTACACTTGGATATTATTGTTGATAGAATGAAAAGAGAATTTAATGTTGATGCAAATGTTGGAAAACCTCAGGTTGCATATAGGGAAACTATAACTGAAGAGGCTCGTGCTGAAGGAAAATATATAAAACAGTCTGGAGGAAGAGGACAATATGGACATTGTTTTATACGTATTGAACCTAATGAAACAGGTAATGGTTTTGAATTTAAGAGTGAAATTAAAGGGGGGTCAATACCTCAAGAATATATACCTTCCATTGAGAAAGGTATTAAAGAGACAATGACAAGCGGTACCGTGGCAGGATATCCAGTTGTTGATGTGAAGGCTTTTGTTTATGATGGATCATTTCATGAAGTTGACTCATCTGAAATGGCGTTTAAAATTGCTGCATCTATGGCATTTAAAGATGCAATGAATAAAGCAGCTCCTGTATTACTGGAACCTATAATGAAGGTAGAAGTTGTTACTCCAGATGAGTTTATGGGATCTGTTAATGGTATTTTGACTGCAAAGAGAGGTTTGATACTTGGTGTGTCACAAAGAGGTAATGCAAGAGTTATACAGGCTGAAGTACCACTATCAAATATGTTTGGTTTTACTACAGAGTTAAGATCTATAACATCTGGAAGAGGATCTTCTTCTATGGAATTTGAAAAATATGCAATAGTCCCAAGGAATATTGTAGAAGAAATACAAAAAGGGATATAAACCAATCTAGTAAAAATTCAATTAATTAATTAAGTAAGTACGTGATTAATATTAATTTATTCTGTATAATGTAGGTTATATGCTAGCATTATAATGCCGGAATGGCGGAATTGGTAGACGCACAGGACTCAAAATCCTGCGAGAGCAATCTTATGTGGGTTCAAGTCCCTCTTCCGGCAGATTACCTTTGGTATATAATTTTATTGAATATAATTATTATGGCAATATTATCTTCAAACGAACTAAGACAAGAGACTGTTTTTAAAGATGGTTATGATTATTTTATAGTGTTAAAATATGACAGAGTTGTTCAAGGAAGGGGAGGAATGACAGTAAAAATAAAGGTGAAAAATCTTAAATCTGGATCTATAGTAGAGAAAGGATATAAGGGGAATGACAAGGTTGAATCTGTGGATCTTTCAAAAAGGAGTGCTCAATTTCTCTATTCTGATGGGGTAAACTTACATTTTATGGATACAGAAACATTTGATCAGGTGGAAATTGAAGGACAAAATAAATATTTTAAAGAAGGTGACAAGGCTGTTATATCTTATCTTGAGGGTGACCCTATCAGTGTAGATATACCTAATGTGGTATTATTAAAGGTGGAGTATACACAAGTCGGAGGAAATAGTGGGAACACTGTATCTAATGCGTTGAAGGAGGCAAAAATGGAAACTGGTATAACTGTTATGGTGCCTCTTTTTATCAAAACTGGAGAAGTAATTAAAGTCGCAACTTCAAATGATGAATATAAAGGAAGAAAGTAATATATCTGAATCAAATATAACAAAGGTTGTTTTAGACAACAATGTCAGACTTATACATTGTAAAATTCCCACATCTTCTTTTGTAACAATTGAAATTTCAGTCTTGGCAGGATCTAGAAATGAGAGTGATGATGAGATGGGTATAGCACATTTTCTAGAGCATACAATGTTTTCTGGTACAGATAAAAGGCCAAATAATAAAGTAATAGGATTTGAAATAGAGTCTTTGGGTGGAAGTATGAATGCTTTTACATCAGAGGAAACTACTGCCTATTATATAAAAATTCCATACGAAAATTTTACTAAAGCATTTGAAATTTTATCAGATATGTTTTTACATTCTAATTTTAATAGTTCATATCTAGAGATAGAGAAGGGAGTTGTTAAAGAAGAACTTAGAATGTATGAAGATACTCCACAGAGAGATATTTTCACTCTATATAATGAACTTTTATATAAAGGTACCCCTTTAGGTAGAAATATCGGAGGAACAGTTTCAAGTATTGATAATATAACAAGAGCAAAGGTGATAAATTTTATAAAAAACAATTACTTTCTTAACAATATTGTTATATCAATTGTTGGTAATGTTGATACAAAAGAAGCGATAGATACAGTAATAAAATATTTTAAAAATGATAATCTTGGAGCCAGAGCTCTAGTCAATGGTGAAAATAAATATATTAAATCTAAATTCTCAGAAGATAGTATAAAAGTTAAGAAAAAATATGTTAATCAAACACATTTCATACTTGGTTTTAGGGGTTACCCTGCTGGAGATAACAGACAATATAGTCTAAATGTACTATCCGCTATTATAGGTGGTGGCTTTGGGGCATGGCTCTTCCAAAAATTACGTAATGAAATGGGTGTTGCTTACTATGTATATTCTGGAACCCAGGAATATATGGATATAGGGGATTTACACATAGTAGCAGGGGTTGATAATCAAAGGTTTGAAGAATCTTTGGAGACAATTATTAAGACTATATCATCTTTAAAAAGCAAAAATATAAAAAAAGAAGATATTGTAAGGGCGAAAGAATATATAAAAGGTAGTATATCTTCATATTTTGAAACTACAGATAATATGGCATCTTTTTTTGCAGATGAAGAGTTAAAATTTGGAAAGATAAGATCTTTAGATGATATGAAATCATCCATAGATAAAGTATCTCTAGACTCTCTATATAATGTATTTGAAGATATAACATGTCAAGATATACAAAACCATATTTACCTGGCTTGTATATTGCCAGAAAAAACACACACATCTAATTTAGATAGTATTATAAAAAATGTTTAATATTAGTATATTAAATGTTCTTTTTAATATATTATTCATACTTTTTGCAGTACTCACCCTATGGTTAGTCTTTTATAAAACAGGGGAGAATGCAGGTAGTCATTCTGCAATGATTACTAATAATGATTTTTGGGATTTTGTATTTTTACTGTTTATCTCTTTCATCTTTGGATATCTAATCTTATCCTATATAGGGGTTATATATCTATCTTTACTATTTACACTACTGTTTTTAAAACTTAAAACCTATAACTGGACACTTGTATTTGATTTCTATGCTTTATTTATGAGTATTATTCTTGTTCCTTATTTTATCCCTATTGGTATAGTTTATATTCTCATATTATTACTTATCGTGGTATTTATAATACTATCCAATGGATTTAGATCCAATTTAAGGAATCTTCATTATGGTAAAATTGTACCTTCAAAACTATTATTTCAGGGTTACGCGGTAACTGTACTATTTACAATTTTATCTATAATATATTTTTTTAATTCTAGATTGTGGGTGGTAAAGAATAATTTTATATATAACCTTGATCTTTGTGCTATATTATTAACAATTGGTCTTTTTTGTTTACTATTAAAATTGTTCTTAAAAAATGAAGAACTAACTTTTGATATATTAAAGAAAAGAAATAGAGTTTAAAAAAAATCATATAAATACTTTAGATATAGGATAAATATTATTTAATACAAATTTTTTTATTTTATGGTATACTGGTTCAACAAAAATTTACTTTAGAGGTGTGAGATTATATTCATGGATAAGATTAAAAAACAACTAGAAGCTGAAAAAAATAGAATTCTACATGAGATAGAGAGTACAAGTAACTCTGTTTTAGAGGCATCGCCTGATGATAATGCTGAATTTTTTGATGACGTTGATAATTTAAATCAAAGGATTGAGAATTTAGATATTAAAGATAAGCTTAGGGAAGTTCTGATGGATGTAGATTCGGCGTTATCAAAGATAGATAAAGGTAAATATGGAATTTGTGAAAACTGTAAAAAACCTATCGAGAAAAAGAGACTTGAAACATATCCATTTGCAAAGTACTGTACCAATTGTATGAATAAGTTGGAAAATGAAGAATAGTAACACTCATCTTGATAAATCTAGTTTGAAAAATAATGAATTTAAGAATCCAAATCCTGCAGTTATAAAAGTAATAGCAGATTATTCGGATAGATTAGATCTTGTATTGTCGGGATCACATCCAGATACAAATTCAGATAAACAATTTCCTATATCAAGGACATTAGGTTCAAGAACCCTAGGGTCAAGAACCCTAGGGTCAAGGACAAGATTTAAAAAACTTATTAAAGATGGTTTTGTTAAGGTAAATTCAAATATTGTGAAAAAACCAAGATTTGAAGTTAATCCTGGAGATGAGATTACCTATATAGATTTCTCATACAAGCCAGATTTTAATATAAAACCTCAAAATATAAAACTAGATATTATATATGAAGATCAAAATGTTATTGTAATAAATAAAAAGCAAGGGCAAGTGGTTCATCCTGGGGCAGGAAATTTAGATAAAACTATTCTAAATGGAATAATATTCAAACTAAGATTTGATAACAATGATGGTAATTTGTCTAATAGACCTGGTGTGGTTCATAGACTCGATAAAGATACTACAGGAGTAATGTTATTTGCAAAAGATGAAGATACATTAAATTTTCTGGTTGAACAGTTTAAAAAAAGAGAGGTTGAAAAAACATATTTAGTTCTTGCAAATGGATTTATACGTAGTTCTGTCAAAGGTGGTACATATATTGATAAGAGCAATTTTACAGTAAAAGGATTTATAAAAAGATCAAATACTGATCGAAGAAAGTTTGTATTCTCAAATACTGAATCTGGATCCAGAGTAGGATCTATAGGTAAAGAATCAATAACTAATTTTAAAATTCTAAAGTATATAGGTACTGAATATATAGATAATAAAGGATCAAAGGCCCACGGATCTAGATCCGCCGGATCTGGATCCGTGGGATCTGGATCCAAAATTTCTAGAAATAGGGGTATTGAGGAAAGATTTACACTGCTTGAAGCACACCCAAAAACTGGACGAACTCATCAAATAAGGGTTGCATTGGCATCTTGTGGTCATCCTGTTGTAGGAGATAAAGTTTATTCTATAAAATCTTCTAGTAGGCATTTTAGTATAAATAATATGTATTTACACTCATTCTCTTTAAAATTAAAAATACCAAGTACAGATGGTTCTGGAGAAATAAGGATTTTTATTGCCGATGTACCTAGTTTTTGGTCTAAAACTATTGGTTTTAAACCTTTTGGACTAAGATCGTTGGATAAATAGTGTAATAAATATTGTAATTTTACGTTTATGTCTAGAAAATTTATAATAAAAAATGAAGATTTCATATGTTTAAATTGTGGGAAGGAAGTTTTGAAAGATACAAATGGTTCGTATAGAAACCATTGTAATTTTTGTTTATATTCTCTCCATGTTGACAAGTTTCCTGGAGATAGGGAAGAATACTGTCATGGTCTACAAAAACCAATATTCATTGATGTAAGGACAAACAAAGCTATTATATACCATAAATGTACAAAATGTGGTGAAGAGAAAAGAAATAAGGCTTTAATTGACGATGACATAGTTAACATAGTATTATCTGATTATAATAATTACTCATAAAAGGTTTCTACATCCATTGACAAAACCTCCTAAATTAGTTAATTTATATTAAGGAAATAGCTTATTTTTGAAGTATTTATAATACCTTTTTGATGTTAAAAAATACGAATATTTTTCATAGAGGTATAAGGTCGCTTTTGCCAGTAGTAGTAGCTTTGCTGGTAGGTTTTTTAGTGCTTGGTGTTTTTCAAGCTAAAAATATTCATGCTCAACCCTCTCCATACCTAAATTACCAAGGTAGACTAGAAAACTCTAATGGTAATCTACTTACAGGTAACTACTATGTAGCATTCTGTATATATACATCTACTACTGCAACAGCATGTGCTCCCATAGCTCCACCTTCTACAGGCGCTATATCTACTTTAAATGGAGCGGTGTGGGGAGAGGTACAATACTTCTCATCTACTAACTCTCCATCAAATGAGATAGAGAATGGAGTATTTAATGCTAATCTTGGTTTGTACTCAGCCTTATCAGGAACTCTGT
>JAJZDR010000026.1 GCA_021805885.1 bacterium
TTGTTATATTCTCAAAATCATTCAAAGCAAGTATTCGGTTATTTTTAAAATATAAAACATATTTTTTTAGTGGATGATAGGTAACATAAATACCTAATAATTCTTTTTCCCATAGAGCTTTTTCTAAAGCAGATGATTCTTCAACGTCTGATAATGAGGTATATGGTATATCATCCTCATTGTCATCTTCAAAAAAACCAATTTGTCCAATTTTATTACTAATTTTTTTGTCATTATACAAAAGAACTATTTTATTATAGTCTTGGAGTAAAGCAGCCCTTTTACCAAAAGCATCCATTGTACCAGATTTTATTAATACTTCAAAAGAAGTTTTATTAATAGCAGCAACATTTACTCTGTTACAAAAATCATCTAAAGATTTAAATTCACCACCTTCAGCCCTAGCTTTTATAATTTCTTTAGAAGCTAAAGTTGCAAGTCCCTTTATACTATTTAGACCATATCTTATGTTATTATCTTCTATGTGGAATTCTGCAATACTTTTATTAATATCTGGTGGTAGTATTTTAATTTTTTTTCTTTCTGCTTCAAGAATAATTTCCGCTATTTTCTCTAAATTTCCAAGGTGTGATTGAAGTAGTGCAGCTAAAAATTCTACGGGATAGTTAGCCTTTATATATGATGTTCTGTATGAAATAATTGAGTAGGATGCAGCATGTGCCTCATTAAATGCATAATGAGCAAATGGCATAAATAGATCAAATAGTTTTTCTGCTATTTCCTTTTTCATACCATGTTCAATAAATCTGTCTATTAGGGAGTCTTTCATTGAAAGAAGTATCTCTGGTTTTTTCTTACCAGTAGCCTTTCTTAATTTATCAACCTCACCCCAATCAAATCCAGCAAGATTAATGGCTGTACGTAGTAGATCCTCTTGATAAACCATAACCCCATAACTTCTTTTTAGATAACTTTCCATCCTAGGATCGATATATTCTACTTTTTCTCTACCTTCCTTACGTGCAGCATAATGAGGTATATTAGCCATAGGCCCTGGTCTATTTAATGCTATAAGGGCAGATATATCAAATATATTTTCAGGTTTTAATATTTTTATGGCGTCCTTCATAATCCTAGATTCTATCTGAAACACTCCAAGTGTATCTGCATCTTTTAACATTCTAAATGTTTTTTTATCATCAAGAGGAATGTTAGCAAAATCTACATCTTCATTCCTATTTTCAAGTATGAGTCTTTGAGACTCTGAAATAATATCAAGGTTTGTTAATCCTAAAAAGTCCATCTTCATATATCCAAGTTCTTCTAATGTCACCATATTATATTGACACACCAGTCTTTTTAGTTTTCTATCAAAAGATATAGGAACATGCTTATCCAAATTTTCTGGCGTAATTAAAACACCACAAGCATGTATAGACGCATGTCTCGCTATACCTTCCATTCTTTGAGCTATATTTAACATATTAGAGATTGTAGGATCCTTCATTTCATCCTTAATCTCTGGAATCTTTTCTGTAGCTTCTTTAATTGTATATTCTCCCTGTGGTATTAATTTGGCAATTTTATCGACTGTATATAAAGGTACTTTTAAAACCCTACCTACATCTCTAATTGCAGCCCTTGCTTTCATCCTACCAAAAGTTACAATCTGAGAAACTCTATCATATCCATATTTAGATACTGCATAATTTAATACATCTTCTCTTCTTGCACTAGCTATATCTAGATCTATATCGGGAGCTTTAGGTCTTAATGGGTTTAGAAATCTTTCAAAGGATAATCCGAAGATTAATGGGTTAATAGGTACTATTCCTATAAGGTATGCAACATAAGAACCTGCAGCAGAACCTCGGGTGGTAGTAGGAATATTCTCCCTAGATAAATAATCAGTAAAATCCGCAACCATAAGCATATATGATGCAAAACCTTTTGATATTATAATATCAAGTTCATAATTTATTCTTTCAAGTTCATTTTCACTAAAATCTCTCTCTAGCTTTTCTTTACCTCTTTTAAATACTAAATCTTTTAGTCTAAGTCCAAAGTCTCCATTATAGCTTTTTGGAATCTTCAAATTTGGAAATATAAATCCATTAAATTTAATTTCAACATTACATCTATCTCTAATGATATTTGTATTCTCAATACACTCAGGGTGATCTTGCCAAAGTTCAATCATTTCTTCAGGACCTTTAACATAAAATTCATTTGACCCTAATTTCAGCCTGTCATTATCATCAATGGTTTTTCCTGTTTCAATACATAACAAAACTTCATGAGCATAACTATCCTCTTTATCAAGATAATGAGAGTCACATGTAGCAACTAAAGGTATATTTAGATCATTTCCCATTTTGAACAAGACTTCATTTACTTTATCTTGCTCCTTAATACCATTCCTTTGAACTTCAAGATAAAAATTAGATTGTCCAAATCCAGATTGTCCCAATCCAGATTGTCCAAATATCTCTATAAATTGTTCAGCATATCTATATGCCTCTTTAATATTCCCTTTTAATATTTGCATTGGAATATCTCCACCAAGACATCCAGATAATGCAATAATACCTTTTGAATGAGATTTTAAAAACTCTATATCAGTCCTTGGTTTATAATAAAAACCATTAACACTTGCGTCAGACACTATTTTTATAAGATTCTTATATCCTTCCTCATTTTCCGCAAGAAGAGTGAGGTGACTATAGTTTTCATTCCTACTGTGAGTTTTATCTTTTCTCGAACCAACGGCAAGATAAATTTCTACTCCTATTATTGCTTTTATATCATTTTTCTTACATTCATCATAAAATTCATGCGCTCCATATAACACCCCATGGTCTGTAATAGCACAACTTGTCATACCCAAATTTTTAACCTTTTTCACAAGTTTTTTAATACTACTCATCCCATCTAAAAGAGAGTATTCCGTATGTATATGTAAATGAGTAAAATCGTTTTTTTTCATGAATTGATATATTTTTTAAATTCTTTATATAAGAATACAAAAATTTTATAAACTACAAATAAATATACTAAAAGTAATATTATTTTAAATATATTTATAGCCCAAACCTCTATATTAAAAATGATTGTAACAGGCTCTAGATATAGATTTTTATTCACAACCAGAGTTTCTTGATCAGAGTTAACATAGTTTGATCCCAAATTAGTATATGCTACTGCAGAAACACTTACATTATACACCCCAGAATTGTTTGGTAGTATCTCTATACTATTAAGGAGAGAAGAGCCTTTACTAACACTCGTCCAATACTGTATGAGTGATCCAGATTTCAAAAGTACACCAGAAGGTAAATCCCAAGTTATCTTAACTTCTTTAAAATTTTTCTCTGATTTTATCAAAGAAGAAAGACTTATGTAATTATTAAGAGGAGATTGTCCGTTAGTTGTTATTTTAACATTAAAAAATGAATATGCGAATATAGGGGCTGAAAAAAATATCACAATAAGAGCTAATGAAATCATTGATATACCCAATTTCTGCATATAAAGAATATATCAAAAATTCATCATATTTACAATTTAATATGGTTGATTTTATTATATAGATTTTATCCTTTGAAGTAACTTTTCCTTTATAGCGTTTGGATCTCCTCTTCCTTTCATTTCCCTCATAACTTGCCCTATTAGATATGACAATATACCTTCTTTCCCAGACTTATATTTTAAAACTTCATCTTTATTATTATCTAGAATAGTTGATATAATAGTATCTATCATCCCATCATCACTAATTATAATATTATCATTTATCAATGCATCTAAATTCTTATTATCTACAATAACCTCTTTTAGGATATCTTTTATTTTCAAAGATGACAGCTTCCCTTCATCTTCAAAATTCAGTAATATAGCTAAAATACCAGTCTTTATACTAGGTATGGTTTTACCTGATTCATTTAAAAGGCCAATTATATATCCAGCTATCCAATTTGCAAGATTTGAAGGTGAACCTTTATATTTTAGAAGTTCACTCAAAAAATAATCATAGTACAATCTATCTTCTACAATAGTATTAGCAACATTCCCTCCTATTTTATATTTATCCTCTAATATTTTTAACGCCTCATCTGGCAGTACTCCTACACTCAAGGTTGCATCATCTATAAATTTCTTACCAAGATACAAAGGGGGCAGATCAGGTTCTGGAAAATATCTATAGTCGTTACTCTCTTCTTTATTCCTCTGAAAAAATGTTTTAGAAAGATTGTCGTTCCAGCCTCTTGTTACTTTATTACCAGCCTTAGCAACTTCATTATTCTTTTTAAACTCATCTAACTGTCTTTCCTCCTCATACTTGGTTGCCCTCTCTAAAGCTCTAAAAGAATTAAGATTTTTAACTTCAACAATAGGAGTTCTATATTCTTTGGTTCCAGAACCCCAGGTTCCAGAACCCAAGGTTCCAGAATCGTTTCCCTTTTTTATAATTTTCAAATTTACATTTAAATCAAACCTCATCTGACCTTTTTCCATATCACAGTCTGATGCTTGTATAAATCTAACAATGTTATAAATCTTTTTAGCATATTCTTTTGCTTCTTCACTAGACTCCATATCGGGATAAGAAACAATCTCCAATAATGGAACACCGGCTTTATTGCCATCAAGAAGTGTGTGGTCATTATAATGAGTAGATTTTGCAGTATCTTCCTCCATATGAGCCCTCAGAATCCTTATCTTCTTGGATCTTGATCCATTGGGTCTAGAGCCATTTTCTTCACCATCCATATTTATGTATACATAACCTTCAGTTGTTATTGGGAATTCAAATTGGGTGATTTGATAACCTTTAAAAAGATCTGGATACATATAATTTTTTCTATCAAATCTAGACTTACTATTTATATTTAGATTTAAAGCTCTTCCAACCCTAATAGCTTGTTTTATTGCTTCTTTATTAATCACAGGTAATGCCCCAGGAAGTCCCAAACAAACGGGACACATATGAGAATTTGGGGTATCGTTAAAGTATTCAGAGGAACAAGAACAAAACATTTTAGATTTTGTTTTTAATTGCACATGTATTTCGAGTCCTATGATTGTTTTTACTTCCATCTTGTTGGCTCCCATAATTTTTGCTCTATAAGATTAGCTAACGAGAGTATTGTACTCTCATCAAAAGATCTACCCATAATCTGAAGTCCAGTAGGTAACTTGTTATAATATCCATTTGGTATGGATATAGCTGGTATCCCTGCAATATTAGAAGACACTGTAAAAATATCAGACAAATACATACTCAAAGGATTTTCTATTTTCTTTCCGATCTCAAAAGCGACAGATGGAGTAGTAGGGGAGATAATAACATCAACATCTAAAAATGCATTCTTAATCTCTTGTTTTATAATATTTCTTACCTTTAGAGCTTTATTAAAATATGCATCATAATATCCGGAAGACAATGTATATGTTCCTATTATTATTCTTCTTTTAACCTCATCTTCAAACTTAGATCTAGCTTCAGCATAAAAATCATTTAATGACTCAAAACTATTATCTTTAGATTTTGATGGTTGGCTCCCACTTGGGTGGCTCCCACCTGGGTGGCTTCCGCCTGGATGGTATCCAAACCTAATTCCATCATATCGTGCTAAATTAGCACTTATCTCCGATGGAACAAGAATGTAATATACAGCTAAAGAATACTTTAAATGAGGCAAATCAATTGTTTTTACGCTACAACCTAAAGATTCTATAGTTTTAATACTATTTTCAAAGGCATCTATTACATCAGCATCAACTCCCTCTTTTGAAAAATTCAAAACTCCAACTTTCAACCCTTTAATATCTCTAAATTTTGTATAATCTTGTTTTTCAACCTTTATAGAAGTCGAATCTTTTTTATCATATTTTGCAATTTCACCAAGAACATATGCACTATCATACACATTTCTAGCTATGACTCCAGGAGTATCAAAAGATGAACCCATTGCTATAAGACCATATCTAGAACATAACCCATATGTTGGTTTCAATCCTACCACTCCACAAAAAGACGCAGGCTGCCTCACTGAACCTCCAGTGTCAGTCCCTATCCCAAATAATGCAGAACCAGAAGCTACCGCTGCTGCAACACCACCACTAGAACCTCCTGCAACCCTTTTTGTATCTAATGGGTTATGGGTAACTCCATACCCAGAGTTTTCAGTAGATGATCCAAAAGCAAAAGCATCCATGTTGCCTTTTCCAATTAGTGTAAAATCAGACAAATTGGAAACTACTGAAGCAGAGTAGGGGGATATGTAGTTTTCGAG
>JAJZDR010000042.1 GCA_021805885.1 bacterium
ATGAGAACAAAGGCTCGTAGGTTAAATATTGAAACAAAGATAGATATGATTATTGTGGATTATCTTCAACTTGCAGTAGGTATTAATACAGAGAATAGGGTACAGGAAGTATCAGAAATATCTAGATTTTTAAAAAATTTAGCAAGAGAACTTAAAGTCCCTGTTATAGCAGCTAGTCAGCTTTCACGTGCAGTTGAAACACGAACCTCACGTAGACCTCAACTTTCAGATTTAAGGGAATCAGGAGCTATAGAACAAGATGCAGATGTTGTTATATTTCTAGATAGAGAAGAACTTTATGACTTTGAGACAGAAAGGAAAGGTATAGCAGATGTTATTATTGCAAAACATAGAAATGGACCTACTGGTCAACTTGAGCTTAGATTTGTAAAAGAGCAAGCTCAATTTGTTAATCTCTCAAAAAGGAAAGAATAAATCCTCTGTTATTGCCAATCTATTTTATGTCAATATATTTTTTAATCTGGTATAATAAATTCAATAATATTATATATATAAATCTATGGCTAAAGGAGAAAACAGTAAAATTGCAGATATGAAAAAAGTAGATTTCAATAAGGATGAAACATTAAAAATAGCTTTAGATCAAATTGAAAAACAATTTGGAACAGGTTCTGTTATGAAACTTGGAGATAGACCTCAAGGAAAGATGGATGTGTATAAAACAGGTGCTATATCTCTAGATTATGCATTGGGTGTTGGAGGAATTCCACGCGGTCGAATAATAGAGATATATGGACCAGAATCTTCTGGAAAAACTACATTAGCCCTACATATTATAGCAGAAGCACAGAAAGCTGGTGGAAAGGCAGTATATATTGATGCAGAACATGCTTTAGATCCAAACTATGCAAGAAGAATTGGTGTTGATATAGACAACCTTTTTCTATCTCAACCAGACTATGGAGAACAAGCTTTAGAAATCACAGAGACTTTGATACGCTCTGGTTCAATAGATGTTGTTGTTATTGATTCTGTAGCTGCATTAACTCCTAAGGCTGAAATAGAAGGAGAAATGTCTGATGCATCAATAGGTTTGCAAGCAAGATTAATGTCAAAGGCTATGAGGAAACTAACGTCAATATCTGCTAGATCTAATTGTACTGTTATATTTATAAATCAATTGAGAATGAAAATTGGTGTTATGTTTGGCTCTCCAGAAACTACAACTGGTGGAAATGCTTTAAAATTCTATTCCTCAATAAGGATCGATGTAAGAAGAAAAGAAAAGATCACAAAAGGAGATGCCATTATAGGACATGTTGTTCTTGCTAAGGTTGTTAAAAATAAAGTAGCCCCTCCATTTAAAGAGGCTTCTTTTGATATAATTTTTCCTGATGGAATATCACGAGAAAGTGCTCTTATTGATACTGCTTTGACTTTGGGAGTTTTGGAAAGGTCAGGTGCTTGGTTTAAAATGGGAGATAGTCAGCTTGCACAAGGTAAAGATGCTATGAAAGCGCTTCTTCATGATGATGAATCTTTATATAAAAAGGTTGATGAAGAAGTAAGATCAAAGATGTAGCGTTTTTTATATGGCTCAATGGAAATTATACCCTAAAATAAAGGATCTCAGAACAAAGGATCTAAATCCAGGAATATCTTTATATAAAGATTTAAATTTGGATGATATCATAATTCAACTTCTATATAATAGAGGTATATTGGAGGGTTCTAGTCTTTTAGATCTAAAATCTTTTCTTTATGATGAAATAGATTCCACAATATTAAAAAATAGAGACCCATATAAATTCAAGGATATGAAACTTACTATTGCAAGAATAAAAAAAGCTGTTAAATCTAGGGAAAAAATACAAATTTATGGGGATTATGATGTTGATGGAATATGTGCAACCTCAATTTTATGGGATTTTTTATATAACAAAATGAAAGCTGATGTCAGACCATTTATACCCTCTAGGTTTATAGATGGGTATGGGCTTAATAAAACTCAGATAGAAAAAGCATCTAAAGAAGGAATAACTTTGATTATAACTGTAGATTGCGGAATTCGAGATGTAGAAAATGCTAAAATTGCAAAAAATCTTGGGATTGACCTTATAATTACAGATCACCATTTACCTCCTCAAACTCTTCCCCAATCTTATGCAATAATACACCCTACTATAGGGTATGATTATCCAGATTTATGTGGAGCAGGTGTTGCACTGAAAATTGTAGAGGCATTATCTAAAGAGTCTAAACCCAAAGATTCTAAATCTAGTAGTAGATCCAACAAGGCAAGGTATGGGGATTTTGATATAAGTGAATATTATGATCTTGCTGCCTTAGCTACTGTTTGCGATGTATCTAATCTAACAGGTGAAAACAGATCAATTCTAAAGAAAGGTCTTAATGTTATTAATATGAGAAAGAGAAAAGGTTTGGATGCACTCATTAGTGTATCTGAAATTGATAATATTGATGTTTATAAAATAGGGTATATATTAGGTCCTAAAATTAATGCTACAGGAAGGTTATATGATGCATTAGATGGTGTTCGACTGCTAAATACACAAAATCAAGAAGTGGCAGAGAAGCTGTCAAAAAAATTACATGGTATGAATATTGAAAGACAGAAGTTAACATTCAATGGAGTAGAAAAAGCCAAAACAAAAATTAGTAAAGATGATTTTTTTAATCTTGTTTATGACGATACTTGGCATGAAGGGATTGTAGGACTAATAGCAGGAAGATTAACTTCTGAGACAGGGAAACCTACTATTGCACTAACAAAAAAAGGAGATCTATATATAGGTTCAGGTAGATCTATAGAAGGGTTTAATATTGTTGAAGCACTTGATGAATTTTCGGATATTTTAGAAGCGTATGGAGGTCATGCAGCAGCTTGTGGTCTGAGGATAAAAAAAGAAAATATAGAAGAATTGAAGAATGGATTGAATAAACTCGCCGAAAAATATTTCAAAGAATTTGAATCCCACGGATCCAGCTCTGGAAATAAATCTTTAAATATAGGAAATGATTTCAAGATAATTCATATTGATACGCAAATAGCTCTAAGCGATATAACTTTTGATTTTTTGTATAAAATAAAAATTTTAGAACCATATGGGAGAGGTAATGCTATACCTACTTTTAAAGTTGCTGGGGCTGAAGTGTTATCAGTTTTCAATATAGGGGCTAAAGATAATTTTGTAAAAATGAAAATTACTGATAAAAATTCAGGAAATGTATTTGATGCTGTATGGTTTTCATCTATATATAAACCTGATCAGATAATAAACTTTTCATATGTTGATATTGCTTTTACTCTGGAGGACAATGTATGGAGAGATAAACATAATCTTCAGCTTAAGGTTATTGATCTAAAACCACATATAGTTTAATTAATTTAAATTTATGGAGATAGTAGAGTATTCAGATTTAATTTCTAATATAAAAAAGAAAAAAATAACTTCAAACTTAACAAAAATTGAAGAAGCATATGAACTTGCAAAGAAAGCTCATAAAGGCGTATTTAGGCTAACAGGAGAACCCTTTATACATCACCCTTTAGCTATCGCATTGATACTATCTAATCTTGGTCTTGATGAAAACTCCATTATTGCAGCACTCCTTCATGATGTCGTAGAAGATTCGGATGTTACATTATTAGAAATAGAGGAGAAATTTGGAAAAACAGTTTCCAATATTGTTGATGGTGTAACAAAAATAAAGACGATAGCTCACAAGAGTAGTGATTCAAAAAATCAAAATTTTGAAAATTTGAGAAAATTATTGATTGCATCTTCAGGAGATATACGAATAATTATTCTAAAAATTGCTGATAGACTTCACAATATGAGAACCATAAGGGTAAAAAGTGAGGAAGAACAGATAAAATATGCAAAAGATACAATGATGGTTTATTCTCCAATATCTGAATATCTTGGTATGGGTGCTATGAAAGCTGAGCTTGATGATATATGTTTTGGAATACTGAATCCTAAAGAGAGTTTAGAGATAAATGAATATTTTAAATCACATACTGAATATAATACTCAATTCATAAAAAAAGCAGAATTA
Organism: bacterium; assembly: GCA_021805885.1. Next base: position 4,045 of record JAJZDR010000042.1, read on the forward strand.
CAAATTTTTCGTGATCTAAAAAAAGCTGGGATTAGATCTGAAGTATTTGGAAGAAGGAAAAATCTATATAGTATATATAACAAGATATTAAAGCGTAATGGTTATTTTGATGTGGAATATATATCTAGATTGTCTGATTTGTGGGCCTTTACAGTTCTTGTAGATACAAAAGAAGATTGTTATAGGGGTCTTGGAGTTATTCATACCACATATAATTATGAAAGAGATAAATTTGATGATTATATAGCAAATCCTAAAAAAAATGGATTTAAGGCTATACAAACAACTGTTAGCCTTGATAATAAACCTGTAGAGATACAAATTAAAACATATAAGATGCATGAATACAATGAATATGGACCTGCTTCTCATATTGCATACAAGATTAAAGGAAGCGGTGGTATTGGTACTGATAAATTTGCCTGGATAAAGAATTTAATGGAGTGGAACAAGAAAGATATTCTCCTTGATCAAGATCTTATTTTTAATCGTATATTTGTATGTACTCCGGAAGGTCTTGTTAAAGAGCTTGATAAAGACTCTACCCCAGTAGATTTTGCATACACGATACATACTCAAGTAGGAAATTCTATAAATGGTGCCAAAGTTAATGGGAAACTATCATCTATTGATACTAAATTACAAACTGGAGATATCATTGAGATTCTTGTTGACAAATCTAGAAAATATCCCAAAAGAGATTGGCTTAATTACGCAAAGATGTCTCAAACAAGGAATATTATAAGAAAATGGTTAAGGATAGAGGAGGAGGAGAGAAAACTAAGTGAACAAAGTAAAGATTCTGAGTCTAGTAAGACTCATGATCAAAATATAAAATTCAAGAAACATAATGATCAGAATAAGGATATAGTTATAATAAAAGGAGCTACGAATGTGCCTTACAAATTTGCAAAATGTTGTAATCCTATTCCTCCTGATCATATTACAGGAAGTGTTTCCCTATCAGGAATTATTATGATACACAAATCTTCCTGTAAAAATCTTGACTTAGGTCTTGATTTAGGTATATCTGATGATAAACATAGATTCATAGAGGTTTTATGGAACAATAAAAGTGCTTATTTAACAACATCTCTATTTATAGAAAGTTCAGATAAATCTAGCATTGATAATGTTTTAAATACAATATTAAAAAAACAAATAACAATAGAGAACTTTAATACTAAATCTATGGATGATCATTTTGAGACCATAATAGATATTGATGTATCTACAAAAAATCAGCTTAATGATATAATAATAACTCTACAATATATAAAAGGTATAAATAAAGTAAAAAGACAATGAGTGTAAATATTGTATTAAAAGGTGATAGTAGGTTAACCAAAAAATCGGAGGAAGTCTCTAAGTTTGATAATAATTTAAAAAATTTATCTTTAGAGATGATAAAATATGGAAAATCTGTCAATAATTGTGTAGGGCTATGTGGGTGTCAGGTTGGAGAAAATAAAAGGATGTGTGTCGCAGAAATAGACGGAAAATGGAATGTTTTTATCAATCCAAAAATAATATATAAATCTAATACATTATCTGATGAATGGGAGGGTTGTATGAGTCTTAAGGAAGGTAATTTATATGGAAATGTAAAAAGGCCATCTAAAATCATTGTTGAATATAAAGATGAATCATTTAAAAGGAGAATAATGCAATTTGAAGGTTTCTATTCTCATTTGTTGCAACATGAAATTGATCATATGGATGGATTGATGTTCCTAGATAGGATGGAGAATCCCATAAAGCTTTTGACTGATAAAGATCTTGAAATTCTATATAAAGACTCTGAGTAGAATATACATGAAATTTGGATAAAACGCCCTATTAATAAATGTTGTATTAAAGCCATAATTTGATAACTGGTCATATATATATTGCAATTACAACTAAATATGTATATACTTCCTTTAAATGTTATCATAGAGGTATTTTCTATAGTGTCGACATTTAGAAGTACCCAAAAAATGATTCAAATAAAGGAGGTGATTATCAATGTTAAGAACAGAATTAGCTGAGAAAATGGCAGCCTCAACAGGGCTTACAAAAAGAGCTGCAAATC
>JAJZDR010000064.1 GCA_021805885.1 bacterium
ATGCAGGCTTTGAAGCTAATATATCTATAACTTTAACAATTTTAGAAAATCCTAATGTTAATTCTGTTGGGATATACCCAAACATTATCTCATAATTGACAGGTAACAAATGATGAGAGCATAAAGAAACACTTTTTATTGGATTTAAAACTATCATCCCTTTGTATGTTGTAGGAAATTTTGCTTCTAGTAAATGTTTTATCTCAATATTAGATTCTTCATTCAACCCCCTACATAAATCCATTAATGACTTCACCAATCTTTTGGGAGTACCAACAACATTTGGATTAGATAAATCTATACCCAACCCTTCTAGTAGCATTCTTGCACCTTTTTCAGACAAATCTATATTCATATTTATTAATTTTCTCAAAAGTTGTATTTATTATCTCTGACTGAGTATTATTATTAAAAACTAAAATTTTTGATATTTCTTTTAAATTACTAAATATCCCTCTATATTCACTTTTATACCTTCTATAACTTTCAGATATTTGAGTTTTATTCGAATATACTTTATCATTCCCCTTTACTAGTATTGAATGACAATATGGGCATTTTTGTTCTAATATAGGAGAAGCTACTACTGTGTTGATCATATAAGGACATGTCAAACATATTAATTTAACTTCCATAATACTATATATGTTCTTTATATTTTCATTTAATATGATACTATAGTTATTGTTTGTCAATTTTTTTTTCAAAAGATATTCTTTAAGTATTTTTGCTTCAATTGCTCCTTTAGGATATCCATCTAATACATAATTATTATCCACATTACTTAACATATATTTAGATACTATCTTAAATGCTAATTCTGGTGGGAATACAGCACCCTTACTCCATACTGCTTTAACAATATCAAGGTCATCTTCATCCGATTTTATGTAATCTAGAACTAAACTACGAAATGAGAAATGATCCAGTTTATATTTATTTGAAACATTTACTGAAAGAACAAATTTATTAGTACCTGGAGCTCCTGTAATAAAAATTCTCATAGTTGTTTTATGGTAAATTACATTTATTAAATAATATGTTAATACTTGATTCTATTCCTTTTTCAATACATCTTTTTGTATATATGGTGTCACAAGAATCTGTAAGATTATCACCCATATCAAATCCTAAATCCTTGGATAATGTGACAATATGTTTTTCTTCTCCCTCTATCTCAACAAATGTTCCATATGGAAATTCATCAATCATTACTTCTATGTGATTTTTATGAAAATATGTTCTATATCTTTCATAAGATGTTGTTTTTGTAAACTCCATCATTTTAAGTATTTTCTCTGTAGTATTAAAATCAGAGACCTCTACTTCATACTCTATCTCTTTCTTTATTCCTTTTCTTGAAATAGGTTTTTTATATGTTAATATTGTTTTCTCTCCACTTTTTCTTAATCTTATCCTACCATCTGTTGTTTGCATTATTTGGGAAGGATTATCATACATAACACTTAATTCATATACTCTTTTTGACAATACAAATCCAATACTTTGCAGTTTTTTATTAAAAAGATCTATCTTATCTTTATTTATTTCAAACTTTAACTCAATTTCTATATCTTTATTTCTCATTATAGTATTATTATAAATTAATATCCCATTCACGTATAGTAGAAGATTTTTCATTATTTACTGATTTTCTAGGATATATCACAGCTATATCATCCTTTCCATTTATTCCATTGTATAAGGCTCCTTTTTCATAATCATACCCACTATAAAATACTATTGGTTGGCTATTTTTTTTTCTTAAAGCTATACTTTGATTTGAATATGAGTGTGCATGAATTTGAGTTCTGATATCACATTCCTCTTCAGACCAACCAAAAATTTTACTATAAAATTGTCTATCTTTCCATTTAGCTCTTTCTAAGGCCTTTTTATCAACTTTTGGATTTTTAATTAATTTACCTTCATACCCTACTATATTAATTAGATTCCCTAAACTAGATAACACATCATATTCAAATCCATAAACATTAGAAATAATCCTGTCTAATTTTATAATATTTTGAAATCTCTGTAATTCATTAATATCACAAACTATCTTATTCCATCTTTCAATAGATATATCTGCAAAATAAATATTTATTGTTGAAGGTATCCCTAATTTATCGGTATTCTTTTTAAATGTGTATATGTTTGCAAAATTTCTATATGTAGTATTACCTGGTTCCTCCACAAAACCATAAACATCAATTCCTTTTTTATATGATGGACATAATATTGAAATATAATTAAGAGGGACATTGTTTATTATTGAGTTAAATAAAAATTTAAGGAAAACTTTATCATGTGTTTTACTTCTAAACCCATCTAATTCATCTTGTCTTAAATAATACCAGAATATACATGCCCTAGTTAAATTATGAATATCTTTAGATTCAATATTATTAGGATTATTTACTTCTCCTATGAATGAATAATAATCTGATATAACAAGATTTAGCTCGTGTAATATGTTTTTATTACTAAAGTTTAAAGATTTATAGAAATCAATTTTTTTTATTAACATTGAGATAGATTATATCACTAAATCAATAGATTTGTCTTTGTCATGCAAGATAATTCATATTTTGGACTGATTCAGTAGGATAATTTAAATATCACTATTAATGATATTGCAATCTGAGCATTGTTGTCTCGAACCTTAATATCATTATAACTAAGACAAATGAGACAGTATAAAAGATTGATATTGAAAATATTTTAATATACAATTACTAATATAATGAATAAATTATTAAAAAATTTAATCACTAAAAGGTTAAAGTATATTCTGTTATTTATATTCTTATCCACAATTGTATTCTACTCGTTATATCTAGTAACAGGAAAAAGTATTCTAGGTTCTACAAGTAAAACAAGTTTAAATAAAAATTCAGTTATATCTTCTAATATAAGTACTAGTAATAAAAAATCCAATAGACTATTAACTAAAAAATCTCTTCCAAATATAATACCACCCACAGTTAATAAACCTACAGCTAGTAGTTATCAAAAACCCTTAAATAATAATGTATCATCGGCTCCTTCAGGTACACAAACACCTTCTCAACAATCTCTTAGCCAACAAGAACAAAATCAGCTGAATGCTCTTAAACAACAACACCAAAGTCAGATAAATTCTATTAATCAACAAATGCAGACCCAAGAAAATACATTAAAACAGCAAACCCAAAATGAGGTAAATTCTATAAATCAACAAAATCAAACTACTCAGAATAATTTTAATAATAGTATGAATCAAATTAAGCAACAGGAGCAACAACAAGCAAATGCAATACAACAAAAACAACAAGTAGTTACTGCCTGTACACAAAATATACAAAATCTTTCTTCTATTATAGTTAATTCAATAAATCAAATAGCAAGTGAATATAATGGTTCATCTTTTAATTCTACTGAGTATGTAAACTCTTTAGTCTCTGGAGTTACACCTTCATGTAGTAGTTCTAATCCGCCAGTAATAACTTACTCTTCAGTTAGTTCATGTGTAGCTATTGTTAGCTCTGAGGCAAATGCTACTGCAGGTAATGCAGCCGCATCTGCAGATACCCGTGGAATATCAGGTCCTTTTGCTCAAGCACAAGCATTTGCTGCTGCACAGGGAATCTTTCCTTCCTATGCAAAGTGTTTATAAAAAGGTGTTAAATAATATATAATCTTAGTTATAATGGGTATAGTCTTATTAATATTATTTATTCTGTTCATTTATTTTTTTATAAAATATTTGCCAAATTTGTTAGGAATTGCTTTTGTACTATTTCTAATTGTTATAGCATTTGCACTTATTGAATCAGGAATAGAGTATCCATTTCTTTTTATTAAATATACTTTTTTAGCAATTGCAATAATAATTGGGTCTGTATTATTTTGGATAATAGGATTTTCATTAATAATGTATATCCTATTGTTAATAGGGTTTATTATAAAAAATACAACCAAAAAAGTTTTATATTTTCTTAAATTCACCAAGTCCCCATATATTTACTCTAAAAATATTATGAATATAGATAATAATAAAAGTAAAACAGTTGAAAAAGTATATTCATATATGATTAGGAAAAATAAAGGTGTAATAAATAACAAAGAAATACTTACAATAAAGAATTATTCTACTTTTTTATTTTATTATTTCATATACTTTTTTTCTTTACCTATACTTAATAGCATTATCATTCCACTCCTCAATTTAAAAAATTCTATCAGAGATTCAGTAAAAGAATATCTTAATAGATGGAAAAAATGAATTTACAAATAATACTTAGTTATATATTTATTCATATTTGTACTATAATACTCTTAACCTAATATCAGTTATATAAGGCATTGAGTAATACAAATGATGACAATGGTTGTTGTAGTTGTATTATATGGATACTTGTTTTAGTAGGGCTATGGTATGTTGTATTCCATTTACTATAAATAAAACTTCACTCTTAGTATAATCACATAAATGAATGAAAAAGATGCTATAAAAAGAATTATTAAGGAAAAATATCATGATCAGTGGTGGTTAGATTCTGAAAGAAAAGTTTTAGAAAAATATGGAGAGATATTCAATCCTAAAAATTTATTCAGTCTAACAAAAGATGAATTTAAATCATTTCTTTTAATTAAAAATAATCTTCACTGGGAAGGAATTCATAGACAGGGGAATCTAGTTACTTTGGATATGAAAAAATTAAAATTGTTCTTAAAAGAACTTTTAGATGAAGCTATTCCAATAGAAAAAAGACTCACTACATTATTTAATAAAAATAATACTTTATATATCAAAGGAATTGGAAAAGCAGTATTAACACCTATATTATTAGTTGTTTACCCTCAAAAATATGGTGTATGGAATTCAAGATCTGAGGAAGCATTAAAAAAACTTGATTTATTCCCCGCATTTAGTACGAAGGATACTTTTGCAAAAAAATATCTGAAAGTTAATGATATCCTTTTAGAGCTTTCTGCAGAATATAAAACAAGTTTATGGAATTTAGATGGTGTTTTAGGAGAAATATCAGGATTTGGCCCATTTGAAAAGAAATCTACTGAAGAACTTATCCAGGATGATGCAGAAAAATTAGGAATTATAGATGTTCCTAACTTTGGAATGGAAAAACATTTAGAGGATTTTATAATTGAAAACTGGGATAAAACAGTATTTGGGGAAAAATACACGCTTATTGAGAACGATGGAGACCTTACAAGCCAACAATATAGAACTGCAGTAGGTCCTATTGATATTTTAGCAAAATTAAAAGATGATTCTGGGTATTTAGTTATTGAACTAAAAAAAGGAAAAACATCTGATGCAGTTGTAGGGCAAATTCTAAGATATATGTCTTGGGTTAAAGAGAATCTTACAAAAGGTAAAACAGTAGAAGGAGTAATAGTTGTTTTTGATACTGATGAAAATTTAAAATACTCACTTAAAACTTTAAAAGATATATCTTTATACACATATCAAGTAGATTTTAAACTGGATAAAAAAGATTTTGATATATAGACTCATCTAATACACATCATATTGCTAAAATATAGATATGGCAAAATCATTGGTATCATCTTTATTTAAAATAGCAAGAACAGTAGATACTGTAGAAAAAGTAGCTCCTGGCAATCCTGGAAAAATTGCAAGATGAGCTAAGAATATTGTAGTAGAAATAACTCTTGCTAAAAAAGGTTTCTGAAAGATGTTATTTGGAAAATAGTACTATTTTTCAATAATATTGTTTCTCTTGTCTGATCCATGTTTTGTATGTTTTGTTAATGGTACTGTTGTAGATTTAATAATATTATTATCTTTATCCTTTATTACTTCAGAATATAAATCATTTTCTCTATCTATAACTCTTGATATTTTATTCCATTCTTGAGTTGAATGTGAAAAACTATCACCAGAGACTAATTCTCTTTTTATATGATTTTTAAATTTTGAATCAGGATCTCTCTCCTTCCATTTGGACATAAACCTTTCTTCTACCTTTATTTCCTCACGAATACTAATATGACCAATCTTTTCTACACTCCCACACTTTCCACATGTATCAAAAGATTGAAAATCACTTGTTATAT